>DASQEG010000744.1:0-9683 GCA_035633775.1 Bryobacteraceae bacterium | reverse complement strand
GGAAGCTACGTGCCGGCACCGAGCACGCGCTCGCGGAACAACTTTAAAGATCGCGGGGCATCGGCATCGAGCGCTACCTCAGCATTCGGCGGGTGCTCTGTGCCGGCGCGAAAGTCCGCAACCGTGGCCCCGCGCGTGATGCGGCCTGCTGTCTCGACCTCAACGTGCAGCCACTTCGTCTGCACAAGGTCCGGCTGGGCGGCTACCGCGACGGCAAGCGGATCATGCAGAGGGAAGCCGCTCTGGCCACGCTCGCGATAGTACGCCAGCATCCGCTCGCAGGTTTGCTGCACGAACATTGAGGCACCAGGATGAAGATCGGAGTTCTGCAGCCTCACTCTTGTCGTCACATCGAGTCCGACGAATGTCATCGGTACGCCGGAGCTCAACACGGCGTTGACGGCGTCAGGATCGGCATGCATATTGAACTCTGCCGAAGCTGTGACGTTCCCATGAGTACGAAATGCACCGCCCATACAAACGATCCTTGCGAGACGGCGAAAGCGGTGCGGATCCTTGCGGCAGGCGGCTGCCAGATTCGTCAGGGGACCAAGCGCAATGACCGTGTTGCCTCGTTCACAGTCCAGCAGCAGATCTACTCCAGACGCCGTTACTGGCCTCCAACCCTGAGGAAGCAGGGATGCAGCTCCTCCAAGTCCGTCCTCTCCATGCACGTGAGATGCACCCGGATGCGGAGCCTGCAGCCCGACCGCAACGGGAATGGACGCACCGGCCAGAGCGACAATTCCTGTCGCGTTGTGTACGCACTGCGCCAGTGGAACGTTGCCGCCCACGACTGTGATTGCATGGATATACAGCTCAGGCGACGCGATCGCAAACAGGATCGCAAGCGCGTCGTCGACTCCCGGATCCGTGTCAATGATGCACGGAATGGCCATCCAGTCCTCCCTTTTCGGTCCTGACCTGTGTTGCAATCCTACCAGAGGCACTCAGCATCCAATTGACGACAGGTATCCTGAACACCATGGAAGCAACCGCGGCGGGTACACAGGCCGGCTCAACAGCGCAGGAGATGAAGGCGCGGCTCGACTCCTGGACGAAGGAGATGATGGAGTGGCACTTCAATCCGCAGACGGGCTGTCCGTTCTGGCTGGAGCGTGCAAAGGGCCTTTCATTCGATCCGAGGCGGGATGTCAAACGCTACGAGGATCTCGATGTTTTCGGTAATTTCGAAGATGAGTGGCTCCGCGGCGGACCTGTTCGCCGCTGGGTACCGAAAGGCCTTGACGGCAAACCGATTTTCGTATTCGAGACGGGTGGCAGTACGGGTGTTCCGAAGTCGCGCATCGCTTATGAGGACTTCCGAATCGACTACGAACTGTTCAGCGAGACGCTTCCCGAACACGCGTTCCCGAAAGGTGCAAACTGGATCTCGGTTGGGCCGACTGGTCCGCGACGCCTTCGGCTGGCCGTGGAGCACCTCTGCCAGTTCCGCGGAGGCATCTGCTTTCACGTCGACCTCGACCCGCGCTGGGTCATCAAGCTCATCCGCATGGGCGAGCTCAAGATGATGGAAGCTTACAAGCAGCACGTGGTCGATCAGGCGCTGACGCTAATGCGGGCGCACGAGATCCAGTGCATGTTTACGACGCCAAAGCTGCTGGAGGCGATCTGCGAAAAGGTGTCGCTCAGCAAAGCAGGAATTAAGGGCGTTTTCTGCGGCGGGACGGAAATGACGCCGCAGTTCCATCGATTCGCAGTGGAAGAACTGCTCGATGATGTCTACTTTGCGCCCACCTACGGCAACACATTGATGGGCCTCGCAGTGCACAAGCCCCGTAATCCCGAGGACAACTGGGCCATTATCTATTACCCGCCCTGCCCTCGCGCCATGATCGAGGTGGTCGACATCCATGAAATGGACAAAGTTGTTGGTTATGGGCAAACCGGACGTGTCCGTCTGACCACCCTCACGCGTGAATTTTTCATGCCGCGCTTTCTTGAACGGGACGAAGCCGAACGCGAGCCTCCGTTCGAAGCGTATCCCTGGGACGGCGTAAGAAATGTACGTCCATTCCGCGGCTTTGCAAAGAGTGTTGTTGAAGGAGTTTATTGATGCTGCACATTCCCCTGCTCCGCCGCGGCACTCCCTACCGCAGTGTCGATGTGGCGGTCACGAAGCACTACAGTACAGGCGAGCCGTTCGTCGAGATCAGTCAGGCCAACTCCGGGCTGATCCGTCGCGACCTGCTGCGACAGGCCGAATCGCGTGCGGCGCTCGCGCAGTTCACGACTGCCGAACTGATCGGCATGTGCCGCCGCGCTGCCGAGTACTTCCTGAACGACAGCCTTCCGCTCGGGGACGCGATGCAGTCGCCCCAGGACTACGTCGAGCAGCTTTCGGCAACAACAGGGATGCCATTTACGCTGGTCCGGCGCAACATGAACCGCGTCACCAATGCCATGCGCGAGATGGAGCAGGTGGTTCGCGGGCTGACACGCGGCTTACCCTTTGAGGCTCTTGATAAGGGCTATGCGGCCGGGAGTCCGCCCCTGAGTTACTTCCCCAGGGCTCACACGCTCGGTGTCGTTCTGCCCAACAACTCCCCCGGCGTGCATTCGTTGTGGATCCCAGCGATAGCCCTCAAGACGGCGCTGGTGCTCCGTCCGGGCAGCGCGGAGCCGTGGACGCCGTACCGCATCATTCAGGCCCTGATCAAGGCCGGAGTGCCTCCGGTGGCATTCCACTTTTACCCGTCCGACCATGCAGCAGGCGGGGAAATCATGAGGACCGCAGGCCGCGGCATGATCTTCGGAGACGCAACGACGATGAAGGGATACGCCAACGATCCGCGCATTGAGATCCATGGTCCGGGCTTCTCCAAAGTAGTGCTTGACGAGCACGCAGCGGACGAGTTCGATAAGTACCTCGACGTGATGGTGGATTCCATCGCTGCGAACTCGGGGCGGTCATGCGTAAACGCGTCGGGAGTTTGGACGCCACGGAACGCACGCAAGATCGCCGAAGCGCTCGCAGACCGGCTGGAGAAGCTGATGCCGCGTCCTGCAGATGACCCCGATGCGGCCCTGTCACCCTTCGTCGACCCAGGGGTAGCGCAACGCATCTCTGCCGCGATCGATGGCGGGCTCACGGAACCGGGCGCCACCGACATCCTCAACCGCGAGCGGCTGGTGAATGCGCATGGCGGAACGTACCTGCTGCCCACGATCGTGTACTGCGAGTCGCCCGATCACACCCGGGCCAATCGGGAGTATCTGTTTCCGTTCGCGTCGGTTGTCGAGTGCCCGCAGAACGAGCTTGTGTCGCGCATGGGCCCGACTCTCGCTGTAACCGCTCTTACCGAGGACACGGCTTTGCGAAACGAGTTGCTCGCCTCGTCTCATGTCGGACGTCTGAACATGGGTGCGATCCCAACAAACCAGATCAGCTGGGACCAGCCGCATGAAGGTAACCTGTTCGACCATTTGTACGCGCGCAGAGCGTTTCAGGCAGCGTAGGCGATGCGTATACTCGCGCTGACAGCCGGAGCCGCAAACATGTATTGCGGCTCGTGTCTTCGCGACAATGCTCTGGCGCGGGAGCTCATGCGGCAAGGCCACCAGGCAACGCTGGTCCCGATGTATACGCCGACGAAGACGGATACCGAAAACGTAAGTGGCAAGCGCGTCTTCTTCGGCGGCATCAGCATCTGGCTGCAACAGAACGTGCCGGTCTTCCGCACTTTGCCCGCGTGGATGGACCAATTGTTCGATGCACCCTGGGCGCTCCGTTTGGCGACGAAAGGGTCGATCGAAGTAGACCCGAAGCTGCTCGGCGAGCTTAGTGTCTCCACGCTCAAAGGAGAACGGGGCTTTCAGCGCAAGGAGATTCGCAAGCTGCTCGACTGGCTGCGAACGGAGCCGCGTCCTGATGTCATCGCGCTGCCCTATACGCTGTTGATCGCCCTTGCTGAGCCGCTTCGACGTGAACTGAAGGCCCCAGTGCTGTGCACCTTGCAGGGCGAGGACCTGTTTCTCGAGGGTCTTCAGGAGCCGTGGCGTTCGCAGTGCCTCGACCTGATCCGCTCGCAGACTCCTCAGGTGGATCGGTTCATTGCCGTCAGTACTTACTACGCCGGCTTCATGTCCGAGTACCTGGGCATCGTGCGCGACCGCATCGATGTGGTCCCGCTTGGAGTCGACGTTCAGGGCTTTGACCCTCTGCCGAAGACGGAATCAAAGGCTCTGCGAGTCGGGTATTTCGCACGGCTTGCGCCCGAAAAAGGTCTTGACATCCTCTGCGAAGCGGTCTCCCGGATGAGCGAACCGGCGGAGTTGCACGTGGCGGGCTATATGCCTCCGGAACAGTCTAAGTGGGTGCAGGACTTGCAATCCCGTTACGGCTTTCGTTACGAGGGCTCCCCTGATTTGGAAGGCAAGATTCGCTTTCTGCAGTCGGTGGATGTCCTATCCGTTCCTACCCGCTACCGCGAGCCGAAAGGTTTGTTTGCGCTCGAGGCGATGGCTGTCGGCACGCCGGTCGTGCAGCCCGCCCACGGCGCCTTTCCTGAGCTTTTGAATAAAACACGAGGCGGTATTCTGACCGAACCTGGTTGTGCCGTGGACCTGGCATTAAAGCTGGACGCCCTGGCTCGTGATCGCGGCCACGTTCGCCAGCTTGGGGCGAATGGCGCCGACGGAGTACGCCAGCACTTCCGTCTGCAAACGATGGCGGAGCGTACAGTCGACGTTTACCGTTCGGTGCTATCCTCTGTGGAATGCAACCCTCAGCGGTGAATCAGGAAGCGGAAGCTCTTCTGCACTGGAAGCTTGCTGTTCGTGCAATGGCCTCCGGTGCTGCCGAGTGGTCAGAACCTAGCCTGGGCGGGATGACCGCCATCTGGGCGGGCAGCATGTTCCCGCTCACAAACCAGTTCTTCGTTGAAGATCGGGAGAACATCGCCGAGATGGTGCCGCGTGCTGTGGATTTTGCCGCGTCCCGGCAGGTACCGTGGATGCTTTCCTGCTGCCGCGACTGGCTCACTGATGAAGCGCTTGCCGCCATGCGAAAGCACGGGATGGCACCTGCGATGCAGCTCACTTACATGACGGCGGGTCGCCTGCGTGCTCCGGTCCATCCCGAGCCTCACGCCGATTACCGGCTCGTTAACTCCCTTGAGCTGGCGGGTGTCGCGTGTGACCTCAATTGTGCCGCCTATGGCATGCCCGTCGAGTGGGGGCGGAGTGGACTGGCGAGTCCACGAATGTGGACCGAAGAAGGTGTCGGCATCATCGCTTACGTCGACAACGTGCCTGTGAGCACAGCAAGCGTCGTGCCGACCAACGGATGCCTGAATGTAGTATGTGTAGCCACCGCTCAGGAGTATCGGGGACGCGGGCACGCTGAGGCGACAATGCGCCGGGCCCTGGATCTGGCGGCAAGAGAACTGCGACTCCCTAAGACCGTGCTTCACGCGAGCGACATGGGGCTGCCCATATACGAACGGATGGGGTATCAGCCTGCGACCGCATTGACGGTCTTTGCTCCGGAGCACGGCTGAGCAGTGGTTGTTGCAGAGGGCGTCACTAAGGACTACCCTGCTCCGGGCGGCTCCCTTCGGGTGCTCGAGGAGCTCAGCTTGCGCCTGGAACCGGGGAGTGCGGCCGTGATCACTGGTCCGTCTGGAACCGGCAAAAGCACAATCCTCTACCTGCTTGGTGCTCTCGACCGGCCAACAACGGGCAAGATCGAGATCGATGGCGTTACCCTTGCGACATTGTCCGAAGCGGCTGCGGCGTCATTCCGAAATCAGCACATAGGGTTTGTATTCCAGGACCACGCGCTGCTCCCGCACTGCACAGCACTCGAGAACGTGCTGGTTCCCGCCGTCGTTGCGAAGGGCGGTGCTGCTGCACGTATGGAGCGTGCGCGCATGCTCATTGACGCAGTTGGCATCACGGAACGAGCCGATCATAAACCTGCGCAGTTGTCCGGCGGCGAGCGTCAGCGCGTAGCAATCGCACGAGCATTGATTCTCGAGCCTTCGGTCCTGCTGTGCGATGAGCCTACGGGCAATCTGGACGCCTCTACAGCCCTCACCGTTGCAGATCTGCTCGTGAAATTGCAGGCAGAGTCGCGGGCAACGCTGGTTCTTGTGACACACAGCACCGAACTCGCCGCCCGCTTCCCGTTGCGCTATCAGCTAAGAGACAGGAGGCTGGTTCCCGCCTGACACTCCCCAAGCTCGCGCTGCATTCGCTGCGTCATTACTGGCGAACCAACCTCGCAACGGCTCTCGGTCTGGCTACAGCGGCCGCGGTTCTTGCCGGAGCGTGGACTGTAGGCGAGTCTGTCCGCGGATCTCTGCGCGAGCTGGCGCTGGCGCGTCTAGGACGCGCAAGCCACGCAGTTGTCGCCACCCACTTCTTCCGTGAAGCACTCGCGTCAGGCGCACCCCTGATCGCTCTGGAAGCAGTCGTAACGCACGAAGAGTCGGGGCGCCGCGCCTCCAGGGTTGCGCTGTACGGTGTGGACGAGCGCTTCTACCAGTTGCACCAGCGCGCCGTCGAGCCACCGCGGACGAATCAATCTCTGCTAAGCCCGGCACTCGCTCGCGAGTTGGGGGCAGCGATGGGTGAATCCGAGCTTGTGCGCATCGAAGCGTTGTCCGCGATTTCGGGGGAGTCCGTGCACGGACGCCGTGAAGAGGCAGGCCGCAGCTTCCGGACCACTGTGCGCGAGGTAGCCACTCGCGACGCCATGGGTGAGTTCTCACTCAGCCCCGGTCAGGGTGACGTTCGCGCGATCTTCCTGCCCCTAAGCCGCCTTCAGCGCGAGTTCGACCTGCACGGGCGTGCGAACACACTGGTCAGCGCCGGCAGAATTGATGGGTTGCACAATCTGCAGCTCGCCGACGCGGGCCTGAAGATGCGGTCCGGTCAGATCGAGCATGAAAGCCTCATCATCCCGGATCGGCTGGTCGCAGCGGTCCAGCAATTCGAGCCATCGGTGACGCCGGTACTGACGTATCTCGCAAATACGATTCGCGTCAATGGTCGCGAGGTGCCGTATTCTCTCGTGGCAGCGCGCGATGAGCCGGGACTTGCCGCCGGCGATATTCTGCTCACCGACTGGGTCGCATCGGACGCTTCTGCGCGAGTCGGTCAGACAGTCGAGCTTGAGTACTACGTATGGGAGGCGAGCGGCCGCCTGCAGACGCAGAAGGCGCAGTTCACGGCCGCGGGCATCACCCCGCTGCGTCCGGAAGATCGGGACCTTGCCCCCGAGTATCCGGGCATCTCGGGTGCCGGGAGCGTTGCTGAATGGGACCCACCCTTTCCGATTGAATTGAAGCGAATTCGCGCGCAAGACGAAGCGTTTTGGGAACGCTACCGGGCTACACCCAAGGCCTACGTCAGTCTTGCGACAGGCCAGAACCTTTGGGGATCGAAGCACGGCTCGGTGACGTCCCTGCGCGTTCCCTCCGGATTCGACGCGCAGCGAGTAACCTCCCGGCTGACACCGGAGCAGGCTGGCCTAACGGTCGTCGACGTGCGGGCCCAGGCCGAGCAGGCGTCAGCCGGCTCCACGAACTTCAGCGAATACTTCCTATATTTCAGCTTTTTTCTGGTGGTCTCGGCCATCCTGCTCGCGTCGCTCTTCTTCAGGCTTGGCCTTGAGCAGCGTGCGTCGGAGATCTCACTGCTGCGTTCGGTGGGATACTCCGGTGCGGTGCTGCGCAAGCTCTTCCTGTACGAGGGCCTGGT
The DNA here is from genome assembly GCA_035633775.1 of Bryobacteraceae bacterium. Taxonomy (GTDB): domain Bacteria; phylum Acidobacteriota; class Terriglobia; order Bryobacterales; family Bryobacteraceae; genus JAWXCM01. Next base: position 1,955 of record DASQEG010000744.1, on the reverse strand, counting down.
CCTCGCCGCAGCAGGAGGGCTGATGGGAATAGCGGGCGCAGCACTCTATTCTGCTCTGCTCCTGCTAGGCCTCCGGACGTGGTGGTTCGATGCAGTCGGCACCCGGGATCTCGCGGTGCACTGGTCGCCGATGGCGTCACTGCTGGCCCTTGGAACCACGATGGTGCTTGCTCCAATCGTCATTCTCCTTAGCCTCCGTTCGTTCCTCCGCCGGGCGCCGCGGCAGGGGCTTGCTACGAGGCAGCGGTCGCGATATCCGCTCGTCGCAGTGGCCTGTCTGCTTGCCGGGGTAACCTTGTTGTTCATCAGGGAGCCCGCGGCCTTCTTCGGGGCGGGAGCACTTCTCCTCATCGGGTGCCTGCTGCTCGTTCGCTGGCAGCTTCGGGGGGCACCGGGCGGCATCTCAAGCCCTCGGTCAATGGGAATCCGGTACAACACGGCGCGGCCTGGCCGGAGCACCGCATGCGTAGCCCTGATTGCCTCCGCGGCATTTCTGATCGTCTCGGTCGATGCGTTTCGGCGCGGCCATGAATCGGGCGAGCCCGGTTGGCGGTACTACGCGGAGTCATCGCTGCCGCTGTATCACAATCCGAATACGGAAGAAGGCCGTGATGCGCTGAATCTCGCGACCGTGCCAGAGGCGAAGTGGCTTGCCTTGCGGCTGCGGCCCGGTGATGACGCGAGTTGCCTCAATCTCTACGCACCTCGAAACCCTCGTATCGTCGGCGTTCCCGCTTCATATCTGAAGCTTCCTGCGGCAGAGGACGACACCGTGGCGGCAGCTGTCGACGCGAACACGCTGCAGTACGTGCTCCACCGTAAACCCGGCGATGTGCTGGAGGTCGGAGGTGTGAAGCTCCGGATCTCCTCAGTGCTCCAGAACAGCATCTTCCAAAGCGAGCTGCTGATCTCGGATACGGACTTTCAGCGTGTTTTCCCGCAGGAAGGCGGCTTCCGCGTGTTTCTGGCGGATGCACAGCCAGGCGCGGAGGGAGCATTCGAGGAGGCCCTCGCGGACTTCGGGTTCGACATGACCACCACTGCCGAACGCCTCGCCGCGTACCACCGTGTCGAGAACACCTGGCTGTCGACCTTCCAGGCGCTGGGCGGTCTGGGCCTTGTGCTCGGAACGCTCGGGCTCGGGGCTGTCATGTTCCGCAATGTGCTGGAACGCCACCGTGAGCTTGCCCTGATGAGGGCAGCGGGATTCAAGGTGTCAGACCTGCAGCGCGTCATCTTCTTCGAATCGTTGTCACTGCTGATCGCCGGCCTTGTTGCTGGCACAGTGTGCGCTCTGGTCGCGGTAGTACCGACAGTCGTGGAGCGAGGAGGCTCAATACCGTTCCTGTCTATCAGTGCTGTGCTGCTGGCGGTCTTCCTTGCGGGCTTGCTGGCCTCTTTTCTTGCCGTGCGTTCCGCTGCCCGCACGCCTCTGCTCGATGCATTACGCTCGGAATGATGAGCCCCCTGACTGATCCCCGTTACCCGATCGGGCCGTTCCGGGCTCCTGCGGCTATCGCTCGCCAGGACCTGCAGACGGCTACCGACGCCATAGCCGCATTGCCTCTGGAGCTTCGCCGTGCTGTCCAGGGATGGACGGACGCGCAGCTTGATACGCCGTACCGCAGCGCCGGCTGGACCGTCCGCCAGCTGGTCCACCACATGGCGGATAGCCACATGAACGCCTACATTCGAGTTCGAAAGGCCTTGACGGAGAACAAACCAGAGATCTCTGTTTACGACGAGAAGGCCTGGGCTGAGCTCACGGACGCGCGGCATGCAGAGGTCAATCTGTCACTCGATCTGCTGGACTGTCTTCACCGGCGGTGGGTAAGCCTGCTCCGTTCCCTGGGCGACGATGACTGGAATCGCTCGTTCCTACACCCCGAGCGAGGTGAGGTTCGTCTCGACGTCAACACCCTTATGTATGCATGGCACGGCAAGCACCACCTGGC
>DASQEG010000743.1:0-2793 GCA_035633775.1 Bryobacteraceae bacterium | reverse complement strand
TGTTGTTCAGGTAAATCGGCCTGTACTCATACCCGACCTTCAACGTATGCGAGCCGAGTATCTTAGTCATCGAAAGCGATCCGTTGAAGTACCGCTCGCGCAGCCACGTCGTCTGGAAATTGACGCCCAGCTCCGACTGGCGCTCAAATCTCATGTTTGGAACGAATCGCGGATCCAGTTGGGCACGCGCGTTAGCTGCAAGCGGGATCTGTGTAGGATCGAAGCCCTCAAAAACCGGGTAGTACGTGAAGTCGCGCGGGCTGGCACCGAACTGACCGACGACGATGGTGGTCGGAGTAGCGGTCCAGGTCCAGTTCACGGTCGAACCAAGTTCGGTCTGCCAGGATGGACGCACACCCCCTGTGGCCGGGCCGGCCCAGTAGTTCGGATTGCTCTCGTTATCCCGGCGTGTGATGCGTCCGTACACGCGGTGCTTTTCCCCGAAGTTCTGGTCCACCCGGAGAGTGAAATCATCACGCCGGAAGTTGCTTGAATTTACCCCGGCATAGTTGTTCAGACCGGTACCAGGATCGCCCGGCCTGTTCGGTAACGGAAATAGGCCTAACATGTACCGTGCGGCAGGATCCCATCGGTCTTCCGGAATGATGTTGTTTGGAAAAGGCTGGCGCGAGTTCGTCGCAGCATTGTAGGTGTACGGGTCGTAGATTGTTACTCGCTGCCCGTTGTTGTTCACACTCTGGCTGAAGTCGCCACGCCGCTCGAGCTCCGTCGGAACCGTGGCGAAACGCAGGCTGCCCGCCTGGTCCTGCCGCTCCGCATCGTAATTGAAAAAGAAGAAGGTTCGATTCCGACCGTTGTACAGCTTCGGGAACAAAACAGGCCCGCCAAACGTAAACCCGAACTGATGCAGAGAGAAGTCCCCGCGCGGATTATCGCGGCGGTTCGCGTCCCAGCTATTGGCGTTGAGCACGCCGTTGCGGGCGAAGTCGTAAAGCGAGCCGTGAAATTCGTTCGTGCCTGCCCGGGTCTGGATGTTGATAGCGCCCCCGGACAAACGCCCATACTCGGCCGAGAGATTATTCGTATCGACTCGGAACTCCTCGATGGCATCGATCGACGGCAGCGCAGTTGCGCGCGCGTCGCCTGCGGCGGAGGTCGGTGAGCCGTCCACGGAGAACTCTACCAGCCGTGTGCGGCCTCCCCCCAGGCGCAGATCACCTAGATCACTGTTCCGTCCACCGACACCGGGCGCCAGTTGCACCAGCCGCAGCGGATCGCGGCCAGGCAGCGGCAGGTCCATGATGCGCTGGCGATCGATGACCTGGCCGATGTTGGCGTTGGTTGTGTTCAGCAGCGGGACCTCGGCCGTGACTTCCATCGACTCGGTAACTGCACCGACCTCCAGCGTGAAGTCGAGTCCGAGGCGCTCGCCGACCTGCAGAGGTATCCTGGACCGATCCGCGCGCTTGAATCCGGGTGTTTCGACAGTCATGCGGTATTGGCCGGGCTGCAGCGTTGTGAACAGGTAAAGGCCGGAAGCATTGGTCGTGGACCGTAACGCGACACCGGTTTCTTCTCCGGTCAGTGTGACCGTCGCGCCGCCTACGGCAGCCCCGGTCGGATCCGTGACCGTTCCGGTAATCGACCCGACGTTGACCTGTGCGGAAAGCATGCTGGCAAGCAGGACCAGCAGGCAGCCAGTTCTCGACATGGTGAACTCCTGAAGCTTTCGGGGTGAGGACACGCAACCGCTGTGCGCGGCCGCCCGTGTCTATATGACTGCAGTCTAACAAACCTGCGGGGATACCCATTCGAGCGGGCGGTTAATCCACCGCTGCCATTCCGCCCGGGCCCACCGTGACTCCGAAAACTTTAGTTGACAGGAGCTATGGGACAGGCGCACAATCCTAAATGTTTAGGAGGTGACGTGCCCAGACGCAAGACCCCCGACTCCAGCCTCACTGCGCTGGAACTGGAAATCATGAAGGTTCTTTGGGAAGGAGGACCGGCAAACGTGCAGTCCGTTCAAGCAAATCTGAAGGACCGCGAACTTGCCTACACCACAGTGCAGACCATGCTGAATGTCCTGCACAAGAAAGGAAAAGTAAAGCGGCAGTTGGAAAACCGGGCGTACATTTACAAGCCGGTGCTCACACGGCAAACCGCGGTTAGCCAGGCGGTGAGCGACATGCTCCAGCGCTTCTTCGGCGGATCAGCCGACGACCTCGTGCTCAATCTCGTCGAAACCCGAAAACTGACTCCTGAGAAGCTGGCCGAACTACAGCAACTCGTTGACCGAGGAGAGGGGAAAAATGACTCCGAGTAACTCGCTCCTGCTAACTTTCCTGCTGAACTCGTTGTGGCAGTTGCCGCTGTTTGCACTGCTCGCAGCAGCGTTGACACGGCTGATGGGCATAGGCCCGGCGCGATACCGGCATGCAGTCTGGCTGTCGGTGCTTGTTCTGGCGGTGCTTCTCCCCCTGGCTGGAACCTACCAGCGGGGCGAGCAGACCGATGCAATGCCACTTGCCGCATTCCCAACGCCGGCCGCAATGGAGCATGCCGCGGCTCACCCTTTGCCCCTCACGTCTCAGCCCCCAGCCGTGAACAGCGTGCGTACCGTTGATTTTGCCGGCAGTGCTGTCCTGCTTATCGCGGGTCTGTACCTCGGCTTCGTCAGTGTCGGGTTCTGGCGGCTGGTGCGAGCACTGCGTCAGACGTCAGACTTACGTAGTCGGGCCATCCCGGTGACTGCTCCGAGTCCCGCTGTCCGCGCCGTCTGGAACCGGTGCAGGGAAGCATTTCACATTCGCACTGTCGAGCTTTGCACTT
>DASQEG010000742.1:0-4510 GCA_035633775.1 Bryobacteraceae bacterium | reverse complement strand
TTCTGCGTTTCCCTCACGGCTTGAGCTGTGTCCCCATAAGAAGGTGAGTGGCGGCAAGATCCTTTACACCGGATCACGAAAGGTGAAGAATACCATCGCGATGGCGCCCCGGTTGGTGCACAGTGTCTCTACCATGCAAGAACTGCCTCGGGGGGTACTACCGCAAGATGAAGCACGGCTCGGCGCACCGCAAGCACTAACGGCCACCGCTCACAGATTGGCCCGAATCTTTCATAAGCTCATAACGAAAGAGCCCTATAACGAAAGCGTCGTGGTCAAGTGGGATCAACAAGCACACCTGAGAACTGAGTTGAGGCTTCGAATTCGGCCACAAAACTTGGATTCCATCTCGTTTCTGCCGCGGAACCACAGCCGTACCGGTTTGTTCGTCAGGAGTCCGCTAGCAGCTCGTCCGGCAGGACTGTCCACACAGAGCAACAGATGCGGTCACGCTCCCGACTAAATCGTGAGAAGCGTCCTCTGCGAGCTCAAGTTGTTCCGGGCGGTTGAAGGACGCGTACATTGGGCGTGGTCACACGCAAGGGGCCGTCCGGTCAACCTTCCTGCGGCGGCGCGGTTTCAAGGTACGTACCGCAGTACTTGCAATGTCGAGCGTCGTTGTCGTAGATGTCGGCGCGACATTTTGGACACAAGCGAGCAGCGGGACCAACACCCGCGCGCACCAGTTCTGCCGACACGATGCCTGTCGGCACCGCGATAATTCCATAACCGAGGATCATGAGCAGCGACGCCAGCATCCGCCCAGGCACAGTTTTTGGCGCCAAGTCTCCATAGCCAACTGTCGTCAACGTCACGATAGCCCAATACATCGACAGGGGAATGCTGGTGAAACCGCCCTCGTCCCCTTCGATCAGGTACATGAGCGCACCGACAATCACAACAACGATCAGCACTGTTACGAGGAACACCGTGATCTTTGGACGGCTCGCGCGCAACGCGCGCAGCAGCGTTTGAGCCTCGCCCACGTAGTGGGCAAGCTTCAGCACTCGAAACGCACGCAGCAGCCGTAAAGCGCGCACCACTGCCAGCGATTGCGCCCCTGAAAACGTCAGGCTAAGATACGCCGGTATGACGGCCAGCAGGTCGATGACGCCAAGAAAGCTGAACGCGTATCGCAACGGATGGCGAGTGCAGACCAGCCGGCACAGGTATTCGACTGTAAACAGACCAGTGAAGACCCACTCTACGATTCGCAGCGTCACTGCGTAGTCACGGCGTAAATCCGGTACACTCTCGAGCATCACAACTGTCACGCTCAGCAGAATCAGGATGAGCAGGACAACGTCGAACGCACGACCTGCCCAGGTGTCCACGCCAAACACGATTTCCTCGAGTCTGTCGCGCCACGCGGCTCTCGGCGATTCATCTGTACGATGTTCGAGTACCGCCATGTGGTTGATTATCGCGTGCAGTAAGACGTGTGGCACCGCCGGGCCGCCCCGTATGAAAGACGATCAGGCCGACGGCAAGGAAGTCTTCAAGCCGTTGGCCTCCCAACGTACAAACGTCGGAGGTAGAGTACGATTCGGGCAACGCCGGTTCCGAGCAGAGCGCCGATCAAAAAGCTCCCCGCGATCGCCCATCGCACATCGGCGAAAAGCCATCGAATACCAGGCTCACCGATGTCGTGAAGCCACATGGGTCCAAGCCCGAGCATTATGAACGGGAACGCCGTGCCGTCGTTCAAGCCTGCCTCGGCTGTCAGCGAGAACCGGAGAGGGTTGTAGTCGAAGGGATGCCCTAACTGCACGTCGTTCGCAAGCACCGGGTCAGTCCGAGCCAGCATGGCTCCCAGCAGGATGGCAGCGGCCCATGATAGTCCAATCCCGTAAACACCAACTGCGCCGATGGCCGCGGCAGTCCGGGAACAGCTCAACGATGAGGAACCGGGCGAGGGCGATTGTGATCAGGAGCGAAGGCTGTAGCAGCTAGCGGCGTCGCGAGCACCGGAAGCGGGTATTGCGGACCCGGGTGCATCTTATAGAGTGTGATGTGCATGGATGGCGGTAGCTCGTGGGTCTCGACCCACGCAGGGATCCGGACCTTGGTACGGACATAACGGTCGGGATCGGCTTTTACAATGCGTTCAGCGGAGATCTACCTTGGCACCCGAAATCTCATCGTGCCGCGTTGTAGACCACGCCTCACATCAACGCTCAGGCGTCGCAACGCCGGAGCACGCATCTACTCATCGACGGCTCTTCTAATCAACGCATCAGCGCGCGGCCATGAGCGGTACACGGCGCCGACGGCTTTCCCTCAGATAGCATGCGGCGTAGCCCTTAGCGCAGTGGCACAAACTTTTCCAGTATGAACTGCTTTTGGGAGCAGGCGAGGTGCCTGCCAAACCACCTGAGTCATAGAAGTTGCGGCGTTGGGCTGAGAGCCTCCCGCCGCCACCGTAGCTTCAAAAAACTTTGCTCCGGTGTCGTTGCACGGGAACCGAATTGGTCATAAGGTGTGAACAAGCCCAGCGGCAACGGTCCATCCGGCCACCGACGGGCTGCTAGTGATCCATGGTGCGAGCGATTGCAGCGAAAGCGATTTCGGCGTGGGGACGCGAGGCGGCGGCCGCGATGAGGGTGCGCGATCTCGTCGAAGCGGCTTTCGTCCAGTCGCGTGAAGAAATTTACGTATACCTCATCACCCTCGGCCTCGATACAGGAGCCGCTCAGGAAGTAACGCAGGAAGCCTTCCTCCGCCTTCATATCGAGCTTGAAAAAGGCACGCGAGTCCGCAACCCGCGCGCGTGGACGTTCAGGGTGGCTCATAACCTTGCCGTTACTGCCCGCGCCGAGCAGCGCCGCACCCAGGACCTGGATGCCGACATCGAGCTTACCGTTGCGTGCGGAGGCGCGGACCCCGAACGAGCTCTCATCGACAAGGAACGCATGCGACGACTGGCTCAGGCATTGAACGGACTTTCCTCCCAGCAGCGCCAGTGTCTCCACCTGCGCGCACGGGGCCTGCGGTATCAGGAGATCGCGGAGACCATCGGCATCGCATCCTCCACCGTGGGCGAGTTCCTGCAGCGCGGCATCGCACGTCTGAGGAAGGCACTCCATGACTAGCTCCTCGTGGACTCATCTCGACGAACGCCAACTCCTCCGGCTCGATGACGGCGAGCTGTCCGCGCGCGAGTCCGCCGAAGTACGTGCGCACCTCGAGGCGTGCTGGCAATGCCGCCACATGCACGAGCAGGTGCGATCGACCGTCGGCGAATACGTCCGCTATCTGGACGCCGTGAGTGCGTCGGCCCCTCCTCCCCCGCGACCCTGGGGATCGGTCGAAGCCCGCATCCGGCGTACGAGGCAATCGCAGCCTGATGTTTCCGCGCGGCACTCAAGGCCAGCCTGGTATGGCGCGGTGGCGGCGACCCTCGTCCTCGCGCTGCTTTTTCTCTGGCCACAGCGCGCGCTCACAGCGGCGGAGCTCCTACATCAGGCGGCGGTCCGCGCGAAGGCTGCCGAGGCACCCAGGGCCATACGCATTCGCACGCGTACGGCTCAGTTTACCCGAACCGTTCGCAACGCTTCCGATAATGTCGCTCTGCAACAGCGCTTCGACGCTGCGGGTTACAGCTGGCAGGACCCGCTCAGCGCGAGCTCCTTCTCGGCATGGCGCAACAAGCTGACCGATCCGAAAGACAGCGTGGTCAGTACGCGAGACGAGGACGGCGTGCCTGTCTACCGAATCGCCACCGCTTCGCAAACGAGCACGCTGAAAGAGGCTACACTCACGCTGCGCGAAAGGGATCTGCGACCGCTGAGCACCGTTCTCGAATTCCGCGACAACGAGCGTGTCGAGATCTCAGAGGCTGACGGTCCCGAACTCGCGCCGTCCGGGCCGGTGCAGCGGCGTGCGGAACAACTTGTCAACCCTCAGGTGCCGGTGGTGAGTGAAGTGCAGGTCTGGGCCGCGCTTCGCTCCATCGATGCCGACCTCGGCGACCCCGTCCAGGTGCGCGAGTCCGGCGACGGAGCGGTCACGGTCTTTGGCATCGGCATCGAGCCGCAACGTCAGCAGGAAATCCGGAATACAATGGCGAATCTGCCGGGAATACGCCTGGAATTCGACACCGCCGACCGCGTGACTCTGCCGCCCCGCGCGGATGCTGTCGAGGTCCCGGTGAGCCGAGCCGCAACGGACGAGCACAGCGATCGGCTGCTCGATTTGAGCGATCGATTGCTTGCCCGTGCGCATGCGCTGCACCATCTCGCCGAGCGGTTCCCTGTTACGCGCGAATCCAAACTGAGCGAGCGTGACCTTGACCTTCTGCGCTCGCTGCGGTCCGATCATCTCGACGCCGTTCGCGATCACGTTCGGCGGCTGCGTGCGGAACTGCGGATGGAAGTCGCGGTGCCCGCGAGTCAGCCGACAGTGTCGTGGCAACTGTCCGCCGAACGTCTTGTGACCGCGGCGCGTGAAACGGACGACGCGCTCCACAAAATCTTCGCCGCAGCCGGTGCTGAAGGAACTCGTCCCAGCC
>DASQEG010000741.1:0-1617 GCA_035633775.1 Bryobacteraceae bacterium | reverse complement strand
CAGCTATGCCAGGCATGAGCGCGGGACGAGTTTTCACGCAGGTTCGGGATGCGATGGCGCACCTCAATCCGAAGGAGGTGCGGGAGGAGGCCGACCGGCCGTTTACGATCCAACTCTTCGCTCCAACCGAGCAATCGTGGCTCGCGATCGAGAGCTGGTTTGCCCCGTCTACCGGGACGACACCGGGCCGTCAGGCGGAGGTTTCTGCGGTTGTACGCCGCGGTGCGGATTACGCCCAGGGCACCGTCATTCGGGTATTCCACGAAGATTTGCCGCACGGACCCGGGGACTTCACGTTCCGGCCCGCTGATCCCGGGCGGGTTATCTGCGTCATCTTCGAGGCTAATCCGGCACTGAAGCTGTCGCTGGCGCGCCGCGTTGCTCCATTCCGGCCTCACGTTGTTAAGGGCATCATCCGGGCAGTCTCGCGCGAGAACGCCGTCTTCTCACTCGCGACGGCGGTGCCCTCTGTGCTGCCCCTGGTGTCACTGCCGTGGGCCATCGGCGAGTTCGCCTCCGATACCGCGTTTTTGACCGCAAACCAGATCCGCATGGCGTTCATGCTGGCCGCGGCCAGCGACCGTAAGATCGGTTATGCCGAGCAGAAGGCCGAGGTTGCCTCGCTATTTGCGGGAGCTTTCGGCTGGCGGGCGATCGCCCGCGAACTGGCGGGCAAGATCCCCATGGGTGGCGGACTGATTCCAAAAGCTGCCATTTCGTTCGCAGGCACCTGGGTGATTGGTGCGTCTCTGGAACGGCTGTACCGGGCAGGCTACGGCTATACCCCGGAGGAGCGGCGCGCCGCTTACGAGCAAGCCTTCGAGCAGGGCAAGCAGATCGCGGCCGGCCTCATCCGCAGCGTCGGCGGCTCACGCGCCGCTTCCTGACTCCCTCGTGAGTCTTCCGCGACAGTGAGGCTCCGTCAGAGTCACGCAATATTAACGGTTCCGCAACATTATGCCTGTGGAATTGTCTGTGGAAATTGTGGAAAACCCGGCGCGTTAGCCCGTCGCAAGTCGCTGATAGGGTAACCAGCTTAGATTCCCACAGAAAGTCACCGCAAAGATCTCGGGATTTCCAGAGGGGGTGGCACTTGCCCGGAGCCGGAAGCACGGCTATCGTGGAGAGGCAACCAACGCACATGGCTACACCCGATCTGGCGCTCGAACGCGGGCTGCCGGCGAACCTCGATGCCGAACGGTTCGTGCTCGGCGCAATCCTGCTCGACGGCGCGAACTACATATTTGTCGCGGGCATGCTGGAGGCTGACGACTTCAGTCTTGAAAAGCACCGTCGCATCTTCCTCCGGATAGCAGACATTCACGGCCGAGGGGAAGCCATCGACCGCGTTACGGTGGCAAACGAACTGATGCGGCACGGGCAGCTCGAGTCCTGTGACGGCCTCAGCTACCTCGTCGAACTGGACAGCGGTCTTTCGCGCGTATTCCCGCTGGAGGATTATGTCCGCATTGTCAAGGAGAAGTCGGTCCTCCGCCGGATCATCTTTGCGTCGCAGAAGCTGATCGACCGGGCGCTGCTTGGGGAGGAGGATCCGAACGAGATCCTGGGCTCGGCGGAAGAGACGCTGCTGAAGCTTGGTGAAGCGCAGGCCCGGCA
>DASQEG010000740.1:0-2147 GCA_035633775.1 Bryobacteraceae bacterium | reverse complement strand
CGCAGACATCGTTTGCGGCATGGATGTACGGCATCGCCCGGAATGCATTGATCGACCAGCTCCGCAAGCGCCGTCCGGAGACGGCATGGAGTGATGACATGCCTGAGATGCGCAGCCCGGAGGCGCTGCCGGACGAGCGTGTCCGGACGCGGCAGGAAGCGGCAATGGTGCAGCAGGCGCTGCGGGAGCTTCCTGCCGACAAGCGTGAGGTTTTGATCCTCAGCAGGTATCAGAACCTTCGCTACGACGAGATTGGACGGATTCTGGGTTGTGAGCCGAACACGGTAAAGCAGAGAGTTTTCCGTGCTGTTCGCGCCCTGACTGAGAAGTATGGAGAGATCGCCGGAGGCCTGCAATGACCTGTGAAGAAGCGCGGCTGCGCATGGCCGACGAAGCTGGCCGTGCCGAGTGCGGCCCGGAACTGGACGGGCACCTGAAGTCCTGTCGTTTATGTGAATTGGAAGCTGCAGAGTTTCGCCAAACGTGGCAGATGCTCGGATCGCTTCCACAGGCCGAACCTGCGCCTTGGGTATCAACGCGGTTCTACGCCGCCCTGAACGCGTATGAGCAGGGACGGACCGAGTCGGTGCGCGCCGGATGGGTGGCTCGCTGGTGGCCATCGAAGCCGGCGTGGCAGGCAGTGATTAGTTGCGCCTGCCTCCTGGTCGGACTGGGCGGAGGATACCGGCTCGCTCAGAGAGCGCCTGAGACGAGCGATGGAACTGAGATCTCGCAAATGCGCAAGGAGATGGCGGGAATGCGTCAGCTTGTAACCCTGTCGCTGCTGCAGCAGCAGAGCGCTACTGAGCGGCTTCGCGGCGTCACCTGGAGCTATCGGGCCGAACCCGAGGATACTCAGGTGCTTTCCGCACTCCTGCAGACCGTTACCGCAGATCCGAGTCCTGACGTGCGTCTGGCGGCTGTCGACGCTCTACGCAATCTCGGACACAATAGCACCGCGCGCCGTGGCCTCGTCCAGGCCTTGCAGCGGCAGGATTCACCGCTGGTTCAGCTCGCAATCGTAGACGCACTGACTGATCTGAAGGAGCGTAGCGCAACCCCTGCACTACAACAGCTGGTCAGGTCGGGTGATGTCGATGAGAACGTGCGCAAGCGCGCCAGCCAGGCCCTGAGCACTTTCCACTAACGACGGAGGCAATGATGAAGCTGGGGATATTGAGCGCAGCGGCGCTCGCGGCACCCGTGTGTCTGCTCGCCGCCGAACACACTGATCAGTGGCAGAAGACGTTTGCCGTCACGCCCGGGTCCCGACTCGAGGTCCGGAACATCAATGGAAACATCCGCGTGACCACCGACTCCGGCAACGCCATCAGGGTAGCGGTGCGCGAGCAGTACGGAGCCGATTCGGCTGAAGAACTGGCCGAATTACGCAAGCATGTGTACCTCAGCACCAAACAGGAAGGACCTCTCGTCCGGCTTGCGGTGGAGCATCCGCACGGCGACAACCGGCACCATCACAGCGGCGACTGGCGGTTCCGTCACGAGTTTGAGCTTCATGTTCCCCGCGATCTTGAACTCTCATTGCATACGATCAACGGTGGTGAGGTACACGTGGCGGGAGCTGCGGGAAAGTGGGAGCTGAAGAACATCAACGGCGCTGTTACGTTGACCGACACATCGGGGCACGGTCTCGCTGAGACGATTAACGGTGCTGTGAGTGTCAGCTTCGTCAGCAATCCATCCCAGCCTTCCACCTTCAAGACTCTGAATGGGGCCATCGATGTAAGCTTTCAGCCGAATCTCTCCGCTGACGTCATAGTCAGCACCATGCACGGGGAGGCGTACACGGACTTCGATTACGACCAGGGTCTCTCGGGCGGAATGGTCGAGCGGGAAGGGAATCGATACCGGCTCTCTGACCGCAGGCGCCGGCTCCGAATCGGCGGGGGCGGGCCGGAGCATCAGTTCAAGACACTCAACGGATCGATCAAGATCAGAAAGTACGGAAAACAAGGATGAGGAAGTTAATACTCGGAACGATTGCGGCCTCTGCATTCTCCTTTGCGCAGATCAGCCTGCCTCTGAGCGATCCTGCAAGGACGGCGAACGTTCGAATCGACACTATGCGCGGCGATGTCGTGGTCCGGGCAGGCGATGGCAAGGAAGTGGTCATTGAGCAGCGCAGC
>DASQEG010000739.1:0-5489 GCA_035633775.1 Bryobacteraceae bacterium | reverse complement strand
AGTCCTGACGTGGCGGTCGCAACTACCACCATTCCGGGTTCCGGTTGCAGCGTCGCCACAAGGCCCTTGCGTACGGCCGGGTGGTCGTCTACGACGAGGATGCGTATCTGCTGTGTTCCTTCCATTCATTTGCTCCTTTCGCCGTCGGCACGAAGATCTCAACGCGAGTGCCCGCACCTGGCTCGCTGGTGATGGTTATGGAAGCCCGGATCCGGGCAGCCCGTTCCTGCATTGTCGCCATCCCGAAGTGGCCCGGAATGTGCCGGGCAGCGTCCGCATCGAAGCCGCGCCCATCGTCGCTAATCCGCAAGCGAACGCCGGTTGTCTCGAACGTGAGGCACGCCTCCATGCAGGATGCCTGCGCATGCTGAGCTGCGTTTCCGAGCGCCTCATGGCCGATTCTTAACAGCTGTTGCCGGATATCGGGCTGAAGTGGACGCGGCTCACCTGTCAAAACGAATCGAAACCTCGTAGAAGTGCCCGCAGCAAACTGCCTACCGGATTGTTCGATCTCTGTGGCGAGATCAATCGTTGCGGGTTCCGGAGATCGAATGTCCCAGACGGACTGGCGAGCTTCTCGAATACAATCCTCCGTCTGCTTTCTCAGATCGAGCAGCCGCTCCTTGACCCAGATCGGGTCATTCACGACCTTCGCCAGACCGCTAATCTGCAAACACAGTCCGGTGATGTTCTGCAGCAATGTATCGTGAAGTTCCTGAGCGATGCGCGTGCGCTCACCGACGCGCTCCTCCAGCCGAAGATTAAAGTGCGCTGCGACGCGCTTTACACGTGCGTTATAGAGCCCCCAAATCACAGCCGAGAACACGATTACACAGAGTGTCTCGAACCAGGTCGTACGCCAGAATGGCGGCTCGATGGTAACGCCTAGCGTGACCTCGGGTGACCATGGGCCGCGACTTGTAGCCGCCTGTAGCCGAAAGGTATAGCTGCCGGCAGGCAGCGTTGTATACGTCGCCACACGCTCATCGCCTCCCACCTCGTTCCAGGCCTCTTCCAGACCGTCGAGTTTGTATCGGTACCGGTTCGTAGCCGGGTTCAGGTATGTCAGGGCTGAGAACTCGACCGAGAAGATATTCTGCTTATGTGAGAGCGTGATGCTGTTCGTGTGGTTGATCGCATGCCTTAATGCGGATTGGGAACCTGCATTTACGGCTGTTCCAAAGAGGCGAAACTCCGTCAGAACAGTGGGCGGCACGTACGTCGTCTCAGAAACTTTGTCGGGGAAGAACGCCGTAGCGCCGTTGAAGCCACCGAAGAACATCTCACCTGTAGGTGATTTGTGGCAGGCACCCCATCCGGTAAGATCAGGGCCGGGCAGACCGTCAGCGGCTGTATAGTTGGCGAAACGTTCCGTCCGCGGGTTAAAGCTTGACACGCCTTTGTTGGTGCTCATCCAAAGGACGCCACGGCTGTCTTCCAGAATGCAACTTACGGCATTGCCGGCCATACCCTGACGTTGATCGTAGCCTTTGAAGGTATTCTTTTGCGCATCGAATCGATCGAGACCGTTTTGTGTTCCGACCCAAAGAGTGCCCGTGTGGTCGAAGAAAACGGAACTGACGCGATTGTCACTAATGCTGGCCGGATCATCGGCATCGTGCTTGTATAGAGTGAAGGTCTTCGTCCGCGGATCAAACCGGTGGAGCCCCAGATTCCCCCCGAGCCAAAGTGCTCCGTCTCGCGCCTCCGCAATGGTGTAATAATTCAGGCCGCGTGCGCCTGGATCCGGCTTGTAAGTAGTGAACTTCTCCGTGGTCGCGTCAAATCGGCAAAGGCCGTCCCAGGTGGCCGCCCAGAGCGTTCCGTGACGGTCGATCAGAAGGCGATGGATGATGCCGCTGCACAATGTTGTCGGGTCGCTGCGGTCGTGGCGGTAGCCCTTGCGTTCACCTGTCCTCAGGTTCAGGCGGAGAAGTCCTGGTCGCGCGTTGCCGAGCCATAAGACTTCAGGACCTTCCTCCACAATCGAAAGCACGTCCGTGTTAGCGGTCTCCTCCAGCCGGGATATCGCCCCCGTTTTGCGGTCGATACGCTTCAGTTGCCGGTTCACGCCGACCCATAACGCACCGCCTCGGTCCTGATACACCGTACTTACAAGACCGGATGCACGCTCGTCCGGCGCGCGCAGTTTGCGGTTAAGATTTTCAAACGGCAGAGGCTCCTTGCGGAAGAAGTTTGGCTCCACCTGGTGCAGGCCGGTCCATACGTTTCCCTCGCGATCCTCGTAAAGCGCCCAAACACGTGTATCTCCGATGGTGTCGGGATCGGCAGGATCGTGCGCGTAGCTGACGAAAACGTTGTTCTTGTGGTCATACTTCATCAGACCCGCACCTGCGGTTCCGAACCACATGTTCCCGTCGCGGTCCTCCAGCATTGCGTAAGCCTGATTCGATCGCGGGTCACCGGTCTTCCACTCGTACTCGAAGGTTGTGAGTCTGTTTGTCCGGCGGTCAAGAGTTGATATTTTGCCAAACGAGTTGGAGATCACCCAGAAAGTTCCGCGACGATCTTCGTGAAAGAACAGTCCCACACCGGATTCTCCGATGTGGACATGCCGCTTCACTTTTCCTGTCGCACGATCGAATTCATCGAGTGTTTGGCTGGTGCCAACCCAAAAGGCGCCCGATCGGTCTTCGCCCGTCGTTTTGACATCGTTGTCCCCGATGCTCGACGGATCTGCCGGCTCGTGGCGGTAGCTCGTCAGATCACCGGATTCCGGGTTGAGCCGGAACAGCCCGTTGCGAGTTGAGAGCCACAGCATTCCCAGCGAATCCTGACTAATGTGATTGACGGTGGTCGCCAATCCTTTAGCTGCCGGATCGTCGAGACGGTAGTGCCTGAAGGTCTCGGTGCGCGGGTCAAATCGGTCCAGAAACTGATCTGTTCCGATCCAGAGAGTCCCGGAGCGGTCCTTGAACAAAGAGTACACGAACACGCCACTGAGGCTGTGCGGGTTGCCAGGTTCGTGCTTGAAGACTTTGAACTTATAACCGTCGTATCGGTTCAGCCCATTCCATGTTCCGAACCACATGAACCCCTGTGCGTCCTGAACAATCTGGTTCACCCTCACCTGGGACAGGTTGTGCGGGTTGGAGAGCTTCCGGAACCGAACGTCGGAACCCTTGACTATTGCAATGCGAACCTCGTCCTGTGCCCAGGCATGTGAGCTTGTAATGAGAATGAGGATCGCTACAGTAAACCGTCGGAGCACGATCATAGAAACGCAGTGCGTCATGGGGACAAGATGACGACTCACTTTCTCGATTCCTGAAGATCAGCCGCGCGACGGAGCGGAAGGCAGAGCAAGTCTAACACGGATACCACTCATGAAATGACAAGAATCCGAGGCGTTGCGCGGGAACGTCCTTCTGCAACCAGAGTAGGTCCGTCTGGGCGAAGGCTCTATCAAGATCGTGCGAAATTTGTATTCTGACTTTCAGGTTCCGAGCCCCGCGGCAACTCCGGAGTGGTGGATGGATGCTACACCTCACCCGACGAGCGGGGCGCGTACCCCTACTCCGATGTCAGGACCGGGTAGCCTCTGATGTAGACCCAGTCGGTTGACTTAGCGGGCACATGACACCCTAGACAGTCTTTCTTGTAGTCATTTGCTACCTGCTTGTCGGGAGCATCGGATTTGAATAGTGCCCAACCCCAGCCATTTCCCCACAGGGTGTTCTTCGGATACCGCCCCTTCTCGTCCCTGATCATGACAAACCAGACTTTCGTTCCCACGGCGTAGTGGGCGTCGCCGGTCGTCAGGCGCTCATGTTCGGTACCGAACACCTCTTTAACCAACACGCTCCCGTCGGGGAACTTTCCTGTCTGTCTGTACGCTGCCGCGGTACCGGGAGATGCGTAGGTAGCATGCATCTCGTTCCCCCTCGGGTTTAGCACAGTGAACGTCCCTAGTGACTGGTATGCGTCCCGAACTTGCTTCGGTCGCCGAATGTTACCGTCTTTGTCCACGAGTTCCGTGAACACGTCAGGCGAGTTTGGCGTCTGAGCGGAGTTCTGCAGAACCGCGCCAACGAGAAGTGCGAGAGCAAGTGATAAACGAGCCGACATGCGTGGTGTTATCCTCATCAGCTATTCCTGCCTTAGCGCTTACGCGCGTGAGTTTTTGAAAGGGGCGAATCGTGGGGTCCGCGTTTGAGGGAAGGCCACCACGATTGATCGTGAGTTGCGAAGCCGCGAGTCCTGGTCCACTCGCTGATCGCCTCACACCCCGAGTGGCCGTTCGCTGCAAAGCGTGTAGCTGTCGCGCCACGGCCTCAGCCGTTCGAACGCGGCGCTCGCCGCGAGCACATCGCCATCGGCGTTGCGGCGGCCGATGATCTGCATTCCTACCGGAAGGCCGTCGGCAAAGCCAGCCGGAATCGACGCGGCCGGATGCCCCGTGAAGTTGACAAAGTAGGTGAGGCACCAGCCGATCAGCGGGTCCACTTCTTCGCCGTTGATGGCGCTCGGCCCCACAGTGTTGCCATCGGCGGCATTGTCCACCGGCAGGCATGCAAGCGTGGGCGTGACCAGCAGGTCGTACGTGTTGAGCACCCCTTGAAAAGCGTTGTAGATTTCGGTTCGGATCTCTTGATCCCTGTAGAAATCAAGCGCGGAGATGCCTTGGACTGCCTCCACCCAACGTAGGTACTCCGGCGGAAAATCATCGCGGTGATCACCGAGCAAGTCCGTGCCGGAGCGTTTAAAGTTGTCGAATGCCTGCAGGTTCAGCAGCATGTACAGGCGCGACCAAACGTCGCTCAACTGCCGCTGCGGGCGCTTGATGTCAAGCTTCACTTCCTCCACATGGGCCCCACCCTCCTCGAACGCCCGGACCGCCCGGCCGACTACCTCCGCCACGCGGGGATCGACCGGAAACACGTCTAAGTTCGGGCTATAGGCGATCCGAAGTCCGCGTATCGGACGCCGGGTTGCCGCAGTGAAATCGCTCGCCGGTTCAGTCAGGCTGAAGGGGTCGCGCGGGTCATAGCCGGCGAGTACGGTGAGAGCAAGCGCCGCGTCTTCCACAGTCCGGGTGATCGGCCCCTCGAAGAGGAACGGTGAGTCAGCGGCGCCAAAGGCATTCGGCCGTGACAAGAATGGTACCCGCCCGAAAGAAGCTTTGTACCCGTACACGCCGCACCATGAGGCCGGGATGCGGATGGAGCCACCAGCGTCGGTGCCCTCGGCCAGCGGCAGCAGCCCATCCGCAACCGCCGCAGCGCTGCCGCCAGAGGAGCCGCCGGTGTTCTTCGAGACGTTGAACGGGTTGCGTGAAGGACCGAATAGGTAGTTGTCGCAAGTGCCACGGAAGCCCATGAGCGAGCTGTTGGTTTTGCCCAACATAATCGCTCCACCGCGGCCCTCGATGCGCTCGCAGAACGCGCAGTAGGAATCGACGACGTTGCTCTTCAGCGCACGGATGCCGCCCAGGGTCGCAGGCCAGCCAGGCTTGAAGTCGAACAGGT
>DASQEG010000738.1:0-4023 GCA_035633775.1 Bryobacteraceae bacterium | reverse complement strand
CGTATGCGCATAGGAGGCGACCGGCTCCGTCCGCCTGCACTGACTAGTGTCCTGCTTCTGATTTAGCTGCACAACGACGGACCTTGCGGATGATGTCGCTTGCCTTGGCTGTCCAAAACGAACGGCTTAGGAGAGCGATTCCGACTTTTGATGTAGGCAGTTATGGCACGGACCAGTTCCGGGACGTTTCGAAACGTGCCCCGCCTGAGTCGGCGTTCTGTAATCTCGGAGAAGAACCGCTCAACAAGGTTCAGCCATGAAGCGCCAGTGGGCGTGAAATGCAGGTGATAGCGCGGGTGCTTCTCAAGCCACTGCTGGACGTTTGCATGGGTGTGCGTCCCGTAATTGTCGAGGACCACATGAACATCGAGATCGGCCGGAACTGAGCGATCGATCTTCTTCAGAAAGCGAACGAACTCCTCATTGCGGTGACGCGATTGACATTCGCCCACAACGGTACCGTCGAGAGCATTCAGGGCGGCGAACAGCGTCGTGGTGCCGTGTCGCTTGTAGTCGTGCGTCTGACGTTCCGGGAGATTCGGACGAAGCGGCAGCATCGGCTGTGTCCGATCGAGTGCCTGAATCTGGCTTTTCTCATCTACACACAGGACCAGAGCCTTCTCCGGCGGATTCATGTAAAGACCAACGATATCCCGCACCTTCTCCGCAAATCGCGGATCACGACTGAACTTAAAGGTTTCGACGCGATGCGGCTGGAGGCGGTGAGCATTCCAGATTCGGTACACGGTCGTGTCGCTCACGCCCTGCGACGCTGCCATCGTCCGAGTGCTCCATTGTGTTGCGTCCGCCGGTTTCGTCCTCAGTGTCGCTTGTACAATCTCAGCCTCTTTTTCAGGAGTGATCGTCTTACGCCGACCACTTCGGGGCGCATCCTCGAGGATTCCTTCGAGTCCCTGCGTCCGGTATCGCTCGCGCCACTTGATAACGGTCGATCGGGTGGTGCCGAGTTCGTGTGCCATCTGGCTGTTGGAAACGCCTTCCGACGCCCCAAGGACAATTCGCATCCGCAGTACGGATTGTTGGGGTGTGCTGCCGCAGCGGATCAACTCGTCCATCACGTCAGCATCTTGCCTTTCAACTTCGAGTCGTGCCGCCGATTCCCACATGCAGCCCCAGGATACGCCCAGTTATTCCGTATGTCCAGGCAATTCGGAAGCAGGACACTAGGACGAATTCGCCGACGACCCGATGACTTCTACGAAGGCCTTTGTCAACAGGGATGCCGAGCCGCAATCCGGTCCCGATATGCCGCCAGACATGAAGGTATTCGCCGATGGTGTGGTCCGTTCGAATTCAGATTGCCCGTATAATACTCATCAGAATGCCCATGATTTCGGCCATGCGGGACGCGCGAATAAGGCGGCTCATTTCAGGGGAGCTCTGACGATCCTCACGGCACAGTGGGCTGCCATCGGCCAATACACTTGCCCGCTAAACCCCGGCGAAGTGCGGGATCCCTTTCCTTATCAGCTCCGGGGAGATCGCTGCGAGGGTATCTTCTCGCGTGCAACGTCCGCTGACGGCATGGCGATCATCGGATACAGCATCGGCCAGGCGGGCATACCCTCGGGAGACATCGTCATCCTGGCCAACTGGCATTCGCCCGTCGATGTGCTTGTTCGGGGCTCCGGCTCTCGCAAGGACAGGAACTTCCGGATGGATGCATCTGTACGCAACGCATCCAGCTTCCAGTGGCGAGGCGATGTTCGAAACGGGGCAGGTGTGCGGGGCGAACGACTGGCTCCCGTGATCACAGCAAGATGGCGCGTTGGCCGACGTTTGAGACAGGTGCTGATTCCGGCGCACACTGGAGCTCGTTTCACAGGGGGAAGGCCTTTTCTCACTATTGTTCCCGAATATGTGGTGGCGCACGTACGTCTTCAGTTGTTTGGTGTTGCAACCTCCGGAGAAGAACACCTGATATCAAATGAGCTTGTGGCCAGGGAGGCTAATGAGGGCGAGGCCATCCGAGTTCCGCTCAGACTCGTTCCTGACATTGAAGTTTACCGAGTTCTCGTACGGCGGAGCCACGGCATGGCAGTAAAGGCCGGCAGCCGGTGACGGACGATTACCTGCTGTGGCGCTCGGAGTGACGTGTGCCGAAAAGTGATCGATCACGAATTCTCTTCCGAGTCGCCATCTGCACCGTTATTGTGATGGCTGCGGCCGCAGTTTTGCTGCGGTGGAGCACGGTCAACATCAGAGTGAAGGCGACCACGTCGGTCATTTCCTTTTCGATGGCGGGTTCTCATAAACTGCCCGGCGTTGGTCCTTTCGCCGCGTTAACCTTCCCTGACTTGAACGATTACGTTCTCCCACCCGCATGCGGGCCACTTACGGTTCATACTGCGAAGACCTTGCATGTTAAAGCGATGAACGGCGGTGCGATGCGGCTCATGCCCATAGATGTTCGATCCGGGACAAAAGTCTGTATGACACCAGATCGCGATTACCTATCGGTGTACGTGTCCGGATTGCCCACAGAAGTGGAGTTCGGCGCAACTGTGAACGGTGCTGTGACCATCAACGGCAAGGTTTGTCGGAACACTACGATCGGAGTCATACGGCTCTCCGCGACGAATGGACTTCGCGCTACCGCCTCTCTGGACAAAAGCAACGTCAGCGTTGAAGGTCCCGTGGACCGTTTCGGAGAAAGCGTGCTCTCGTTCAGTGATATAGACGGCTTGACAGTTGAGATCATTCGTATCGAACCCACGCCCGCGGCTGAGGTCTGGACCGGAGGCTCGGTACCTGCTGACGCAACCCTTCGAGGTTTCCATACCGCCACAATCTCTCAGATCAGCCATGAACCCACTGAACGTACGCTACGCGAAACGATGGGCTTCCGGCTTGTTGATCGGGAAGACAATCGATTCCGTTACGCTGTCGACAGCGGCGGTGCAGCTAAGACGGTAGACATCCTTTGCGCACCCGGAGCCGCCTTCGGGCAAGTGGCTGTAGGAACCGTGCACCACATTGCGTGGCGGACACCTGATGATGCGAATGAGCCAGGCATGAAGAGCACCGAGCTAGGTTTCACACATCGCTTCGAGCCGGGTACCCGACCCGAGACGCTACTGATGCTTCATGGCACAGGTGGCGATGAGAACGACATGGTTGCGCTCGGACGGGAGTTGCTGCCGGGAGCCGCCATCATAAGCCCGCGCGGAAAGGTGCTGGAGAACGGCATGCCACGCTTTTTCCGGGGGCTGGCAATGGGCGTCTTCGATGTGGAGAATCTAAGGCACAACACGGCTGAACTCGCAGAGTTCATTAGGCGCGTAGCCATCGCATACGAGCTACAAGCCCATAGCATTCTTACGGTCGGCTACTCCAATGGAGCGAATATCGCGGCGAGTCTTCTGCTGCTGCATCCCGAGGTCCTTGCGGGAGCAGTGCTTTTCCGACCCATGGTCCCCCTCGTCCCTGACGTCGTTCCTATCCTGAACGGCATTCCAGTGCTCATCGCGGCAGCCCATCAGGACCCTTATGCCGGCGAGAAAGAAACAGAGCGGCTGAGCGAACTTCTGAAAGGCGGTGGCGCCGATGTGAAAACGCAGTGGGTACCCGGAGGCCACGGTCTTACACAATTGGATATAGATGCAGCCAAAGGATGGTTAGGAGCCCACTTCGCCGCGTCAGAGCAAAACACGGAGGCGAGATGATCGACGCGAATACTGCGTTACAACGTTTGCTGGATGGCAACACGCGTTACGTTTCAGCCAAGTTTGTCCACCCGGATGAATCCGCAGAGCGTCGGCTCACTATCTCGGGAGCACAGGCCCTTTTGCTGTAGTGCTTGGCTGCTCTGATTCGCGTGTCCCTCCAGAGAT
The DNA here is from genome assembly GCA_035633775.1 of Bryobacteraceae bacterium. Classification (GTDB taxonomy): domain Bacteria; phylum Acidobacteriota; class Terriglobia; order Bryobacterales; family Bryobacteraceae; genus JAWXCM01. Next base: position 169 of record DASQEG010000738.1, on the reverse strand, counting down.
CATATTCGATGAGGGTCTTGGAGACCTGTTTGTCGTTCGTGTGGCAGGCAACATCGTTGACTCACGTTGTCATCGGCAGCCTTGAATACGCTGTGAAGCACTTGGGCGTCGGGTTGATATTGGTCCTCGGGCATCGGGTTGCGGCGCTGTACAGGCGGTACTCGCAGGT
>DASQEG010000737.1:0-2805 GCA_035633775.1 Bryobacteraceae bacterium | reverse complement strand
AAGTCAAACAGCGACAGCAGCCCGATCGTGATCAGCGTGTCGTGAAGTACCGCCACTACCGACGCCACCCCGGACACCCACTCAAACCGAAGCGCAATGTAGATCAGCATTCCGCCGAGCGCGTAGAGCGTGGCCAGAATGGCCTGCTGGCGGAGTTCAGCGCCCATCTTCGGTCCCACCGTTTCGGTTTGCCGAACTGCGTAAGGCGCTGCGTAGGCCTGCTGTTTCAGCACGGGCACCACCTGCGGGTTTACACCCGCGAGGCCGTTCAGCTGATCCACCGAGCGGAGCACGCCCGAACGCGGCGGCGTATCCCGAAAGTTGAGGATGGCCTCGGAAGTTTTCGCCATCTCCTCCTCCGACAGGTTGACGCCGGCAGCCGCGAGAGGTGTTCGCAGTTGATCAACGAGGCCCGCCCGCGAGACGCTGTTGATGTCGAACTTGCCCTGCTGCGTTCCGCCGAAGGTCGCGGCCAGCGTCTCAATGATCGTGGTCCGTGCCCGCTCAAGTTCCTGCTCGGAGGCCAGCTCCGTACCGATGATCAGCTCGTTCGAGTCGCGTAGCGCCTGGATATCAGGGGTCCCGCCCAGCTTCGGAGCGAGCGCCGCACGCACTTTGTCCACCGGCGGCTCGTCGGCGAACTTGACGTACACCATCGCGCCGCCTTTGAAATCAATTCCGTAGCGCGGTCCGCCCTTCACGGCCAGGCTGCCAAGCCCGACCGCCAGCAGAAGCAGCGATCCGATGATGAACGGCCACTTGATCCCGAGAAAGTCGATATTCGTTTGCTTGAAAAGTTCCATGCTCAGCGCTGGCGGCCGGCTCTAAAATCTTGGACACCGGCCAGTTTCTGAAGTTCCCTCAATGACGGCGATCTCGTAACTTTTGCTAACCTCCCGGCGGGGAGGCCGCAATTCAGATGCTCAGCCGTTCCACTTGCCGTTTTCCGGCGAATCCAAGGTCGAAGATAAACCGCGAGACAAACACCGCGGTGAAGACGTTTGCGAGCAAGCCGATCACGAGTGTGATGGCAAACCCTTTCACTGGGCCCGTCCCGAACATGAACAGGAAAGCGCAGCTGACCACGACCGTCACGTGGGTGTCAATGATCGTCAGAAACGCCTTGTTGAAACCTGCATTCACGGCTGCAAGAGGCGCCTTCCCGGCCCGAAGCTCTTCGCGAATTCGCTCGAAGATCAGCACGTTGCTGTCGACGGCCATGCCCACGCTGAGGATGATACCGGCGATGCCCGGCAATGTGAGTACCGCCTCGAGGTACGCCACTGCGGCCAGCAGGATCAGCGAGTTCAGCAGAAGGGCGAGCGTTGCGTTTACACCGGCCTTTTTGTAGTACGCCAGCATGCAGAGGATGACAATTGCGAGCCCCGCAACTCCCGCGGTGATTCCCTGGCGAATCGAATCCGCCCCGAGCGAAGGACCAACCTGCCGGTCCTCAAGGAACGACAGTCTCGCCGGCAGCGAGCCGGCACGAAGCACCAGCGCGATGTCGCTTGCCTCCTGCTGCCCGCCCATGTTGGTGATCGTGCCGGTGTCGCCGATCCGATTCTGAATGGTGGGAGCCAGGCGCCACTTGTTGTCGAGCACGATGGCGAGGCGGTTGCCGATGTTGTTCTCCGTGTATCGCTCGAAGCGCTTGGCGGCATCCTGAGAGAGCACGAACTGCACCTCCCACTGGCTGGTCTGAGTCTGGAGCGGCTTGGCATCGCGCAGGTCGCTGCCACGCACAACAGGAGCGCGCGTCACCAGCAGCCATCCGCGGCTGGCATCGTCACGCTCAGCGCCCGCGATCAGCTTGGTGTTGAGAGGTAGAACTCCGCCATGCTTGGCTCGCGCTTCCTGCTCGCTGGGAAACGGACCGTCTTTCACTTCGTACAACTCGAGAACGGCTGCGGTCTGCAGGATCTGCTTCACGCGCGCCGGATCATCCATGCCGGGGAGCTGCACCAGAATCTCACCTTCGGCGTCCTGACGACCGCGCGGCTGAACAGCGGACTCAGCGAGACCGAGGCCGTTGATGCGGGTCTCAATCGTGTTGATCGCGCGCTGCACGGTGCCGCGGCGAAGCTCGATGGCATCCGTGGGCTTAATCGTCAGGCTGTAATCGGACGAGCTCACACTGCGCATCGTCCAGCTTGGCGCGCGATCCGTGACGAGCGTACGCAGCGCTCCGGCTTTATCGGAGGGTACTCCCTTAATAAGGATCTGGACCTGGTCGGCACTCTCAAGCGACCCCGGCTCGGTGTTCTCAACCGCAGTGAACGTAATTCCGGTGCGAGTCATCTCCTCCCGGAGACGGTCCATCACCTGCTGCGCTTCCGCAACGAACGCGTCCTGCACCTGCACCTGAAGCACAAGGTGGCTGCCGCCGCGCAGGTCGAGGCCGAGGCGGATGTTCTCGCGCCAGTTAGCTTTGAGCTCTTCGACCGAGCGGGGGAAACCAATGATGCCGTACAGGCAGATGAGGATGATAGCTGCGATGAACGCCGCTCGAAGTCGCAAACCCTTGGTCATGCGTCTGGAATGCCTTTTCTAGCTTTTTTCGGAAAGCACGCCTGCTACTGCGTTGCGTGCAACTTGAATCTTCACGTTGTCCGGCTTGATTCTCAAGACAAGAGTATCATCTTCCGGGTTCAGCGACACGATCGTACCGATGATGCCGCCGGAGGTCTGCACCACGTTTCCGGAGGCGAGTGTAGCGAGCATCTGCCGCTGTGCTTTCTTCTGCCGCTGCATGGGAAGAAACAACAGAAAGTAAAAGATCCCGAAGATCAGGATCATCGGCAG
>DASQEG010000736.1:0-7223 GCA_035633775.1 Bryobacteraceae bacterium | reverse complement strand
TCTCATGCGGCGCTATCGGATCTCCGGCGTCCCGGTGACGCATCGTGGCAAGCTCGTCGGCATTCTCACAAACCGCGATCTTCGCTTCGAAACGCGCTTCGATCTGCCGGTCGAGAGGGTGATGACCAAAGATGAGCTGATCACGGTGCCGGTGGGTACCACGCTCGAGGACGCACAGGCGATCCTGCACAAGCACCGCGTGGAAAAGCTGCTCGTCGTGGACGACGAGTACTACCTGAAGGGCCTCATCACGGTCAAGGACATCCAGAAGAAGCTGAAGTACCCGAACGCAGCCAAGGATGAGCAGGGCCGGCTCCGTGTCGGCGCAGCGCTGGGTGCTACAGGTGACTATCTGGAACGGGCAAGAGCCCTGGTGAAGCGCAAGGTGGACGTACTTTGTATCGACACCGCCCACGGCCACAGCGAGAAGGTCCTCGAAGCCGTCAGGCAGGTCAAAAAGGCTTTGCCGGACGTGCAGCTGATTGCCGGCAATGTCGCAGCCTACGAAGGCGCGCGCGATCTCATCTCCCTCGGTGTCGATGGCATTAAGGTTGGGATCGGCCCAGGCTCGATTTGTACAACTCGCATCGTAAGCGGGGCCGGGGTACCGCAGATCACGGCCATAATGGACTGCGCCAGGGCAACGAAGGGAACGGGCGTGCCGCTGATCGCCGATGGAGGCATCAAGTTTTCCGGCGACGTGACGAAGGCGATCGCAGCCGGTGCCGATTGCGTGATGATCGGAAGTCTTCTGGCAGGCACGGAAGAAAGCCCCGGCGAGACGATCCTCTACCAGGGACGCACGTTCAAGAGCTATCGCGGCATGGGTTCGCTCGGTGCCATGGCGCAGGGCAGCTCGGATCGCTATGCTCAGGATCCGAACTCAAAGATGGTGCCTGAAGGTATCGAGGGACGCGTACCTTACAAGGGCCTTCTTGCAGATCTCGTATTTCAGCTGGTAGGTGGATTGAGGTCGGGTATGGGTTACACGGGATGCGCCAGCATTCCTGAGCTTCATGAGCGGGCACGTTTCCTCCGCGTGTCGGTTGCCGGGCTGCGCGAAAGCCACGTGCACGACGTGATCATCACCAAGGAAGCTCCCAATTACCGGCTGGAATAGATAGGAAAAAAAGACCGGTCCTTCACCTGAGGAGAGAAGGACCGGCTCCACAGCCGTAGTGGCTATTCCGCCACGAGCGGGGACTAGAACGTCAGCCGAAGGGCTACCTGGAGGGTCCTCGGCCTGGCGGAGAGCAGATTCGCGTTTCCGAAGTTGGAGGAACCCGCGATCATCATCGACGTAAGTGCCATCGCATTCGACTCCCCAAACAGCGAATGGATCGGGTCGAGCGAATTCTGGGCGTGATTGAATACGTTGTACGCATCACCCCGAACCTCGAAGCCGAAGCGCTCGCGGTACGAGAACCGCTTCACGGCATACACGTCGAAGTTGTTAATCTGACCATACCGGAACGTATTGCGTCCGGTCGGCACGTAAACTCCAAGGGGGCTCCGAATGTAGCCCGCGTTGGGATTGTTCAGCACGTACCCGACAAGCTGACCCGCAGCGTTGGTCAGGCCGGTCGCGCCGGTGCTTCCCATGCCTGAGCCGTTCGGGTTGGCAATCGCCCGGTCAGCCCTTCCGTCACCATCAAGGTTAGAGTCGAAGCCGCTGAACGGAGTAGCGACGCCGGGCGACTGGTACGTGAAAGTACCGCCAAGCGCCAGATTGGCAACTACATTTCGGACGATCGAGTAACGATCGCGGATGACGGACGCAGGCTCCCAGAGGAGCCCCACGACCGCGCGCTGCCGACGGTCGAAGACGGAGTCCGCGCGGTCTGCACTGCGATTCCCCGCGTCCTGAACGGTTCCATAAGCCACGTCGTCGATCAGGTGACTCCAGGTGTACGCGCCATGGAACTGCAGTCCGCCGGTGAACCGATTCCGCACCTCAACCGCCAGCGCGTGATACGTGGACTGGCCGTCGTTGATGAACGTGTTGATGGGATTGGCAAAGCCGTACTGAGCGAGCGGCGCTGCCTGTCCGACCTGAATCTGCTGGTAACTGACCGGGATCAACTCGAGCGCGCCGAACGCCGGAATGACCTCGTAGTACGGCAAGCTCCGCTGGACGCTGACGCGGGCCGTGGTATTCAGCCGCGTCTGCACCGGAATGTCGAGCGTACGGCTACCGAGGTACTTGGCCTCGACAACCATGCCGCGCCAGAGTTCCTGCTGCACGCCGCCGTTCCACTGCATGGAGTAGGGCAGGCGCTGGTCAGGATAGAAGCTGGTAGTCAGCGCACGGGCCTGCGCGTTGGTCAGGCTGGCACCCGCGTTTGCCGGTGCCTGGAGTCCGCCGCCCGCCAGGAATCCCGGGGTGTTTGACTGCAGATTCCCGTAAGCCACCGCGCCCATTTGCGGAGCCGACGGCAGGTACAGGAAGTTGTTCTGCACTGCGTCGTAGTGAATACCGAAGCCCCCGCGGAACACGGTTCTCTGCCACGCACCGGGTGCAAACGACACTCCGATCTTTGGCGCCCAGTTCCACTGCTGCGCCTGAGGCTCGTTGAACTCGAGAACGCCAGGAACGCTGGCGCCCGCATTCAGGCTCTGGCGCCTGATGCTTGTCGGCACGGTTGCGTACTGGTAACCCAGTCCGAGGTCCACGGTAAGGCCCTGAGCCGCGCGGAAACTATCGTTGATGTATCCGTAAAGCGTCCAGTTGTTGCCCTGGAACGGAGCAGCACCGAACGCGCGCTGTGCCTGCACGTCCGGAGGCAGATCGAGCAGGAAGCGACCAAGGCTCGAATACTGGTATTGACCTGCTGCAGCAGGGAACCCCGTGATGGTGGAGATGTTGCGGCGACCATCAAATCCGAAGCGGAGGTTGTGACCGCGCCACGTCACAGCGACGTTGTCGGCCAGGTGGTACGTATTCACCGCCGCATTCGACGCGACACCCACGCCCGGACCGAAGGACAGGTTTACATCGGCCGGAACTGAGATGTTCGGAAATGCCTGCAGGCCTGGAAACTGGAACGATCCTGCCGTGCCCCGATTGTCCCAGCGCGTGTAACCCGCGCGGAGTTCGTTGGTGACAACGGAAAAGAACGTGTGATAGTGCGACACAGACGCCAGCAGCGAGCGTGAGTTCACGGGTGTCTGGAAGCCCGCCAGAGCAGCGCCGCTGAAGCTAGCCTCGCGTTCGTTGTGAGCGTACCGGAGGTGAAGCGAATCGGTGTTTGCAAAATTGAAGTCCATCGCGCCGGTACCGACGAACTGGTTTTGCCAGTTCCTCCGCCCGCTCACGATGGGGCCAAACGGGATCGCGCGCCCCCCAACGTTCACATTCTGCGTGCCGACAGCGGCTGTACCCGCAAATTGATTCAGCACGGACACGTTGCGCACCGAGACGCCCGGCACGCCGGCCAAAGCCGCATACCCTGCATTTGTCGGCGCGAAGCTCCTGAGGTCTCCCGGCGCACCTTCGAAGCCGAGCGGAATGTATTCAAAGTTGCCAAAGAAGAACACCCGGTCGCGGATCACAGGAGTACCCAGGCTTGCACCGAGGCGGTTCTGGTCGTAGCGCGGGCTGTTCTCCCGGTTGAACAACGCATACCTGCGATCCATCGCGTTGAGGTGCCGGTTCTGCAGATAGTTGTAAATGGAGCCGTGCACACGATTCGTTCCCGTACGCACGATGGAATTGAATTGACCGCCGGTTGCATGGCCGAATTCCGAACCCGATTTCTGGTTCTGAATCAGCGTAAATTCCGATGTTGCTTCGTTCGAAATATAGACCAGGGGAGCACCGGTCAGACGATTATTGTTGTCGACTCCCTCAAAATGATAGTTGTTGCTGCTCGGAGCCTGGCCTCCCACAGCCGGTCCGAACGCAGACGTAACACCAGCCGGTAATAAACCGAGGTTGTACGCCCCCCATGCCTGGCCAGTCCGATCGATATAGTTGGGCTGGTTCAGATATTCAATTTTTCTGGTACCGAATGCTGCCGAAATTTGGGCTGTCCCCTCGATACCACCAGGCGCCGCGGTGGCCACAACAGCCGGAGCTCCGGATGCGGCAGCACCTGTAGTTGACGTTCCAGTCGTCGCGGGAGCGTCGGCAGTGCGCATCCGGACCTGAACGTCGTCGACGTTCGTCAGGTCGATTTGATCGCTTGTTGTTCTTTGACCGGCTGGCAGTACCACGAGGTAGGTCCCCGACGGCAGCCGATCAAAACGATAGTTGCCGGCAGTGTCACTCGAGGTTGTCATCCGCTGGCCGGTTTGTGTGTTTTCTACTTCGACAGGGGCGTTCGGAACGGCCTGGCCGTTCGCGTCCACTACCTGTCCCGAAATCGTTCCCGTCCTGGCTTGTGCATATACAGGCACTTGCGACGAGAGAAGACTCAATGCTAATGCGATGGCTGCTCGAGCACACCACAACCTTGCAATCCTCACAGCTACTCCTCTTTACGGGGGTTCCCCTGATTCACTTCGCGTACTTAATTAGTCCGCGGAGTTCTCTGGCTGTGAGACTGCTGGAAGTGAGTAGATTTTCCCAGGGCGATTCCGCAAAATCACCGTTAATGAGGGACTATTTATGCCTGGAGGACCGCAGATTCCGCGGACATAATTCCTTGTCGCAACGCGTACCGCGTTAATTCCGCAGTGGTTCGCAGGCCGAGGTTGTCCATGATGCTGCCCTTGTGGAACTCGACCGACTTAACGGAAATCGACAGCAGATATGCGATCTCTTTCGCGCTCTTTCCCTGGGCGACAAGCTGCAATACCTCGCGCTGGCGCGGCGTCAGGCCCGTGCCGAACATGCCCGATGGATTCTCGGTAAGCACGGGGCCCGCCCGCAGGCCAGCCCGCATCTGACTGGCGACGTAATACCGTCCTGCACAAACCTCACGCAGCGCGTTTACCAGCTCGGTTGCCGCTGAATTCTTAACAACGTAACCGGACGCCCCTAGTTGAAATGCTTTCTGCGCGTAGTCGCGTCCGGACTGTTGCGTAAGAAAAATAATCTTTGTACCCGGATTTGTGGCGCGAATTTGGCGCGAAGCTTCAATGCCGTTCAGCAGCGGCATACCGATATCCAGAACGACGACGTCCGGAGACAGGCGCGCGACTTCGTCAACCAGCGAACGCCCGTCACTCACTGCACCAACGATCTCGAACTCCGGCTGAAGCAGACGGAGCAAAGCTTCCAGGAGTATGGCGTGATCGTCGGCCAGCAGGACTCGAATTCGTTGCATGGTGACGTAAAGACGCCTTCACCGTGGGCTGGTGTTACCTAACGTGTGAGGTAACTCACCGTCAAATGCACGAACGTTAATCTTGTCTGAGCGCCACGACCGGATCGATTCTGGTGGCCCGCATTGCTGGAGCTGTGCTCGCCAACGTGGCTGAAAGCCCGGTAACGAGGACGGCGCCAAGATATGTGACGGGGTCTCCCGGACTGATGCCGTAGACCATAGAGGCCAATGCTTTGGAAGCCGCCCAGGCGACGACGGCGCCTGCGGCTAATCCGACCGCAGTAAGGCGCAGGGCGTTGCCAGCCACCAACCTGAGCACATCGTTTGCGTCTGCGCCGAGCGCAATGCGAACACCGATTTCGGCCGTTCTCTGACTCACCAGATATGCAAGAACACTGTAGATGCCAATGGCAGCGAGCACAGCTGCAAGTACCGCAAAGCAGGTAATTAGGAGCGTGCGGAATCTGGGATACGACAGTGCGCGCGCATGTACAGCCTCCATCGTCTGGAAGCGCACCGGGACCTCGGGATCCAGGCGCTTGATCGTGGAGCGTATCGCCTCTTCGAGCGCGCTCGGTTCAAGCCCGGTCCGGATCACCAACGCCAGGCGGCTGCCAACGCTCGGGTGCTGCAGGTATGGCAGGTACAACTCCGGGCTCGCCGGCGTGCCCGGATCCGACGCCCGAATGTCACGGGCCACACCGATGATCTGCATGCCTTCCGCAGACTCAAGGGTGAAGCCGGTCCTAAGCCGGTGTCCGAGCGGGTCAGCCTTTTCGAACGCAGTCCGTACGAACGCCTCGTTGACGATCACGACCTGAGGGCGGCCGAACTCGTCCGAGCCATTGAAATCCCGCCCCCGCACAAGCTCGATCCCCATGGTTCTGAAGTAGCCCGGCGACACTACATGCATGTCCGCAAAGGAATACTCGCCGGGACGTCCCGCGGGCCTTCCCTGGATGAAGTACGCAGCGTTGGAGCGTATCTCGCCCAGAGGTGTTGCCCATGTGCCGGCGGCTCCAGTAACTCCGGGCAGGTTACGATCGTTTTCGATCAACGTACGTCGGAAGTGCGTGGCACGTTGCGCGGCAGCCTCGTCCGCCGCAGGTGTTGAGATCTGCGCTATGAGGGTGCGTTCGGTTGCAAAGCCCAGGTCTACTCTGGTGAGTGCCTGATAGCTGCGCAGCAGAAGCCCGGCACCAATTAGAAGTACAACCGACAACGCAATTTCGGCGACCACGAGCACGGACCTTGTACGCGCGCTGTGGCCGCTACCCACCGCCCCCTTCCCGCCACTGGCCCGCAAAGCGGTATTCAGATCAACGCGGGATGCCTGAATAGCCGGAGCAAGCCCGAACAGAAGACTGGAGAGGATGCCCACTCCAAGGGAGAACACCAGTACTCGTGCATCGAGTGTCACTCGATCCAGCCCGGGAACCGACGGCGGAGCGAGCAAAAGCAAGCCGTCGAGCGCCAGCAGTGCAATCACTACACCGAGCCCGGAACTGCACGCGCCCAGCATCATGCTTTCAGTCACCAGCTGTCGAACGATTCTGCTGCGGCTCGCGCCCACAGCCGTACGCAATGCGATCTCCCGCGTTCGGGCAGTGGCCCGCGCCAGCAGTAGATTCGCAACGTTGGCGCACGCGATCAGCAGGACCAGCGCCACAGCACCCAGGAGCACCCAGAGGGTACTTTGTACTGACCTGGTAAGCCGCCCCTGCAATGGAGTAATGGCGACCGACTTGAATCGATTCTCGGGATGCTGGCGCTCGAGGCGGTCACCGATGATGCGCAACTCTTCGCCAGCGGTCATCACCGCAATGTCCGGCTTAACACGCCCTACAACCGTGTAGTTGTGAGCTGTGCGGTGCGAGTTCTCCGGGATCAGTCCGACAGGCAGCCAAAGATCCGCCGTGGCCGGATAGTGAAAGCCGGGTGCCGCTACGCCCA
>DASQEG010000735.1:0-1690 GCA_035633775.1 Bryobacteraceae bacterium | reverse complement strand
AGCGGTGGCTCTGGTCACCTTGTGCTATCTCCGAAGGTGCCGCGTCGGGATCGCGATGGCCGTGCCGGTTGCACTCAGCGCCTTGGCCATCCTGAGCTACAACTACGCACGTTTCCAGGACCCGCTGGAGTTTGGTATCCGATATCAGCTTGTTTTGGAAAAGCATCTTCAGCACCTGCCGCTCTCTGCAGCCAACCTGTATCCAGGGCTTTTCTATATGCTGTTCTGCCCTCCGTCACTCAGCCCCGTATTCCCGTTTGTGCACTTGCCGATGCGCCTGCCACCGACCGTGGAAGCACTGCCGCTCCGATATTTTCTCGAGCCCACAGCGGGAGCTCTCCTGATTGCTCCTGTAATCCTCGGCGTAGTTTTCACCCTGCGCCGGGCTCATCGCAGCTGTGTGTTGAGTGCGGCGACTGCTGCTGCTCTGACGGCAGTGCTGGCCTTGCTCTTCGTCGCGGCACTCGGAGTGACTACGCAGCGGTACCAGCTCGATTTTGTACCTCTGCTTGCGATTGCTGCCTTGATCGCGATGGTTGCCGGCATTGCGGTCTCGGACAGGTGGCGCAGAGGGCTAACGGTCGCGCTTATCATTGCTGGGTCCTGGTCGATCTTCACGAACGCGGCACTCGGAATCACGGGTCCTTATGACGACGTGCTGCAGCGGAGGCCGGAAAGCTGGCTGCGCGTCGCGCGTGCTTTCAGCTTTTCCGAGAAGCATACGCCGTTGCTAAACCCTCGCGTGACGATCCGCTTACGCTTCAGTCCGGAAACGACTCGTCCGGGAGCACGCGATCCACTTGTGGTTCTCGGACGGCACGCACACAGGTGGTTGCTCTACATAGAGCGGGAGTCAGATCGCTTGCTCCTCGTATCGGAAACGACCACCGGAATGGAGCGGCAGCCGATTCCGCACACACAGGGTCCCGTTAGCGTCCGAGCAGAGTTCGATCCGGCGTCGCGGGTCATGGCGACTACTGTCAACGGAATGGCTGCGCTAAACCATCGCCTCGATGCTCAGGTTGTTGCTCCCTCGCAGATTCAGTTTGGGCAAAACAACACCGTGCCTCTTATGACCGCACGACGTTTCGATGGCATGCTGGAGGTGATGGAGTACACCATCCGCTAAACTTCAATCCGCCAGAGGTAGACGCCGCTGACGTTCGTTCTGCTGAAGTTTGCCCCTCGGAGGTTCACCCCATAGAGGGTTAGCCCCGCTGAGATCCGGTGCGACAGTCTCCGGGTTCGCGTCGCGCCACTCATTCCATCGTTAACACCTTGCTGAAGGAGGATGTAAAGGTGTTCGCGGTTGGCCATCGTGCTCATGCTTTCCGAGCCCTGGTTTCACGCCGCTTATAAATACCCGAATGGTCAAAGTATTCATGCGGCGTGGCTGTAGTACCGGAGCAGGCCTCCCAAACGCCCCCGGCACTCAACACGACCGCCGGCTGAGGCGCCAGCATCAATCCGCTCCCGGAACAGCAGGACATTCCGTTCCCCTGATGGTTCCGCTCCGCCGTGGAAGTGTGCGATGTACTCGTTAATCGCCGGCGTGCGTGAGCCCTCGCCGGCAAGTATCAGCTTCGACAGACATTCCTCTTTCACTGAACGCACCCATCTTTCAGCGAATGAGTTCAGATTGGGAGAACGCGCCGGAAGCCGTAGCGGTTCCACGCCTCCAGCGCGAAGC
>DASQEG010000734.1:0-2971 GCA_035633775.1 Bryobacteraceae bacterium | reverse complement strand
CGGCGTCGAACAGCCGCAGGGCACCGGTGCCCGTAACATCGCCCGTATATTCCGGCTGGTCGAAGCTGATCCTTACGTGGGACTGGGCGGCAAGGTTATAAACTTCGTCCGGCTGGACCTTCTCCAGCACGCGGCGCAAACCCGTGCCATCGGCCAGGTCGCCCGGATGCAAAAACAGCCGGGCTTCCGGATCGTGAGCATCCTTGTAGAGATGGTCGATCCTTGCTGTGTTGAAGGACGAACATCGACGATAGATGCCGTGGACCTCATACCCTTCATCGAGCAAAAGCTCAGCAAGGTACGATCCATCCTGGCCGGTGATACCGGTAATGAGTGCTCGCTTCATTCGATGCGGGGTTTTGGAACCCTCAGTCTACCAAAACGTAAACTTTGTGACCATTACTCGCGGTCGAAACTGCTGGCCGGGCCACCGAGGGCAGTTGCCTCGGTATCCCGCCCGGCCAGGCGGTAGGCCGAAGCGACAAGCCTCCTGACTGCAGCCGCCTCCGGATGCTGGGCGCCAAGCGCGGCTGCCAGAACCCTGGCCGCCTGCTCGCCAGCCTTGATTGCTGACTGTGTGCGTCCGGCCTCAACGAAGTAGCCGGCAAGGTTTGCCATGAGTCTCCCGGTATCCGGATTGGCAGGTCCAAGCAGCCGCGTCGCGAGTTCCAGAGCGTGGCGGAAGAGGGGCTCGGCTTCCTCAAACCGCCGCTGTAGTCGCAAGGTCTGGGCCAGGTTATTCTCGGCCGCGATCAGATAGATATGCTCTTCACCGACACTTTCGCGAAGGCGCGCCACCGAGTTGGCCGCCACACGTTCTGCTTCGGCGCTCCGTCCCGCGGCTGTGAGTGCGGCAGCGTAACTGCCGAGGGTAGATGAAAATCCGGGATGCCCTTCGCCCAGGGTAGCTCTTCTGACGGTGATCGCTCGTTCATACAGTGCGATCGATTCCTCCATCTTTCCCGCCGACTGCAGCACGTTTGCAAGCGTGTGGAGCGCGTATCCCGTGCGCGGACCTGCCGCCCCGTCGGCCGAGATCGCCGCCTGCAACCCCTCGCGGCCGAACCTCTCCGCGTCCTCGAGCTTGCCGGCGCTGCGGTAAGCTTCGGCGGCATTGATGAGGCAACCCGCTAGTTGCACTGTGGGAGTCCCCTGCGTGGAGCGAAGAAGGTTCAATCCTCTGAGAGCAAACCCAATTGCCTCGACATATCGTCCCGCGGCGCGATAGGCAGCGCCTGCATTGCACGCCATCACGCCCGCATCCGCGCCTTCCGGCGCTTTGGCGAGCGCCTCAAGATAAAGCTTCTCAGCGGCTTGAAATTTTCCCTGGTGGAACAATGCGGCTGCTTTGTTATTAAGTTCACGTGCGTCGGGTAACCCAACGAGCGCCAGCGCAAGAACGTAAACAGAAGGCAACATGGGTAAAGCTTGGCGCTGGAGCGGGGCTTCAGGGCAGTAATGGGCTGTAATCTTACCGTGCGTCTCTTACGGTAAGAGCCGCATTCGTACCATGGGTCCATGTTGATGCTCACCGCGGCAGCGACCGCTCTTCTCTGGCAGGCAGGCACCATGAGCGGAATGGCGCACTGCCGAACAGCGACTAGCGGCCGGATCGGGCCTGAGGCAGCGTGGAGCACCGACGGCAAGGGCTGGTTATCCATCTCAACGACGCCACGCACGGCCGGTCGCGTTGAGCTGCAATGCCGCATTCCTGTAACGAAGGGCGTTCCTGTTGCTCTGGAACTGGATTGGGCTGCATTCGACTTTACGGGATCGCCGTCACGTCAAAGCGGCTCAGGCATCACGCTCACGGCTGAAGGAGTGAAATGGGAGTTGTTGCGCGTAGCAGGAGAACAGTCGGGCGAGATGAAACAGCGACGCGCAATCGTGGTTCCCGCCGGAACCCATCTTCTCGTCACGATGTCAGCGGTCGACGAGTCCGCGAGTGATCCAGTGAGAATCGACGTTCGAGGACTGCGCCTCGTCCGCATCGATCATTGAGTCCGGGATCGCACCTCGCCTGTTTCACCCTTTCGACGATCGAGGCCAAACTTCGGCTCCTTGAACGTGCCGTCAACCTTCACTCGAAGGAAGGTTCCGGCACCCTGCTTTGCGAAGAACGGATCCACCGGCTTCAGGGCCCAGCGCTTCCATCCCGTCATGGTCTGGGACACCCGCGCCTTCAGCTTCAGCGTTCCGCGAAGATCGATCGTGTCGGCATCGATGTTGGCGGCACCCGCAAGGTGAACATCGGCGCCCGGAACTGCGAACGACAACGAATCGAACGTCAGGAGTTCGTTGGCAAGTCTGAACCGGCCACTCATATCCGAGAAGACCTCGTCGATCTCTTTGTTCCTGGGCTGCCCCTGTCCGCGCCGGCTCAGGTTGTCGAGCTGCTCCTGGACATTTGCGCGCAGAAAACGCCCGTTGGTCAGGTGAAACTGGCCGTCCAGTGTCAGCTTCTCGCGCACTTTCCCGCTCAGGGGTGGTATGCCGATCTTCGTCTTCAGCGCGACTGCGCCTTCCATAAACACAGGCTGCCGCGAAGTCAGGCGAAGCAGATCCCGCATGTTCCCTTTAGGCATGTTGACGTCCAGCTGAATGCTTCGGCGGCGGTCGCCTTCGTGCTTGATGATGCCCCCGCTGGTTGTCAGCCACGTGCTGCCCAAAGTCGCCCGTACGGGCTTCAGAATGGTGTTACCGTTCGTACCATCCACCAGCACCTCGAAGTTCGCCTTCAGCGGAACTCGATTGCCTGACATCTTCAATCGAAAGTCAGGAACGGTTGCCTGTCCTCTCGCGCTGATTGCGGAGAGCGTGCCTTCGAAGTTTCCGGTCGAGTGGAGGATTCCCGCGATGCCGTTAAACACTCCGAGATCTGCCTTCTCAAAGACGTAGTTGCCGGCGAGGTAGGTGGACGACGGGTCGCCGGCGATCCACGGGCCAAATCGCCCCTTGCTGACAATCTCCC
>DASQEG010000733.1:0-2354 GCA_035633775.1 Bryobacteraceae bacterium | reverse complement strand
CGTGTCGATGAGCACGTAACAGCCTGCGCTGACTGCCGCAGGCGCGCAACCGAGTTTCGACAGGCCGGTGCCGCTGTTCGTTCGGCGCTGCCACCCCCGCCGAAACCCTGGCCGGGTCTGGAGAGCCGCCTTGCCGAACTGGACGCGGGGCAAATCGTCCAGAAGCCGCGGCGGCGATCGCTGCTTCCTGTGTCACGCAGGTGGATGGCGATCGCTGCTTCGGTAGTGCTGGCGATCTTTCTGTTCCGTCTGACCAGCGAAACGACGGTCAGTGCGGCTGAACTGCTTCGCGACGCGACCGCGGCTGAGACGCGCAAACCCGAAGTACGGGTGAAAAGGCTGAAGGTACGCACCCGGAAAGGAGTCTTCATCAGGCCTACGCGCGACGTGGCGGCATCCGAGCTTGCCGCGCGATTCAGCTCCGCCGGTTACGACTGGAACGATCCGCTGAGCGCGCGCGCTTTTGCGTCCTGGCGTGACACGCTGGCAGAAAAAGACGATCGGGTGCGCCTGCTCTATAACTCGGAGTTCGGGAGCGGTCGGTTCTACCGTGTAACCACCTCCACGCCGGCCGGCGATCTGGCGGAAGCGTCAATCACGATTCGCGCAGCGGACCTTCAGGCGGTTCACGAAGCGTTCCGGTTCCGCGACAACGAGACGGTTGAGATCACCGAAGAGCCCGAGCACACGCAACAGCCTTCACGGCTGCTGCCGCCCGAGTTGAGGGCCACCGATGCAAATCGCGGGCAACAGGATCAGACAATCACTGCCTCACGACCGGTGACGGCGGCGGATGAAGTACAGGTCTTGGCAGCTCTGCACTCGATCGGGGCGGATCTCGGCGAGCCCGTTGAGGTTCGCCGTGAGCGTTCCGAACTCGTCGTGGTCGCTCTGGCGCCTTCCCCTGACCGTCAGGCGCAAATTCGAGCTGCTCTGAGTACTTTGCCGTTCGTAAGCCTGCGCTTCGAGAATCCGGAACCAGTCGCCAGCAGCCAGGGCGAACAGCGTATTGCCGAAGCTGAAGCTCCCCGCGTTAACGCGTTTGTTGATTTGCTGGGCACGCGTTTGGGGAGTCGCAACACGGTGGAAAACTTCACCAATCATGTTCTCGATCTGAGTGAGGCGGCACTGGCTCGCGCGCACGCGCTGCGCCGACTTGCCGAACGATTTCCGCCTGAGACCGAAGCGGCGCTGCCCGCCGACGCCGGGGAAAAGCTGGGCGCGATGAGGCGAGCGCATTCCGACAAGCTGATGGCGGGAGTGCGTCAGCTGATGGAAGTGATCGCTCCTGTTGCCGGTCGCGTGACCGTTCCGCCGGCTGGCTTCCGTCGCCGCAGACCTGCACACCCGGGCCGCCGCCCTGAACACCGCGGTTGCACGGTCCGGAGCACAGAGGTGATCTTCCGCGCGGCAGCCCTCGCCCTCGCATTGCTTGGCAGTGCTGTCGCCCTGCGTGCTCAGGTTCGCGCCCAAATCTCGGGCTTTGTCCACGACAGCTCCGGAGCGGTGGTGCGGGATGCCGCGATCGCCGTCCTGAACCTCGACACCGGCGTGAGGCGGGCTGCGCGGTCGAACGGTGAAGGTTTCTTTGCGGTCTCGTCCCTCACGCCCGGCCAGTACAAGATCACGGCCCGCAAGGAAGGCTTTCAAACGGTAGCCCGCACGGGCATCGCGATCGGTTCGTTCGACTCGAGCCGGATCGACTTCCTGCTGGAGCCGGGAAGCCTGCATGAGGAGGTAACGGTCACCGGGACGCCTTCGCTTTCGAACACGATTGACGCTGGAGAAAGCTGGCACACGGGGCGAGTTCCGGCTGAACTGCTGCCGGTGAACGGGCGCGGCCTTCAGGCCCTTATCGACCTTGCTCCTGGCGTGCTGACCACACCCGCCACGGGCGGAGAGGCGGGACAGTTCAGTGCCAACGGCCAAAGGCCTGCGACTAACTACTTCACGGTCGACGGCGTTGGCGCAAACAATGGGGTGAGCGGGAGCGGACTACCCGGCCAGTTCTCAGGCGCTGCGCTGCCGGCCATGACAGCTATTGGGTCACTGCATAATTTGGTTGCACTCGGTGAGCTGGACGAAATGCGCATCGGCACATCGACCTATGCGCCGGAGTTCGGACGTCTCCCCGGAGCCCAGATTGCTGTTAGCACACGGTCAGGCTCGAATGACTTTCATGGCGAGTTGTTCGGGGCTTTCCGGCATCGGGCGCTGACCGCCAATGACCCGTTCGCTCGCGCTACCGGATATGCATCCCGCGGCCGGCTGAGCGATGTTGGCGCAACTGCCGCCGGTCCGCTGGTTCGGAACCGCAGCTTTTTCCACTTTTCCACGGAACACATCCGCCTCCG
>DASQEG010000732.1:0-4145 GCA_035633775.1 Bryobacteraceae bacterium | reverse complement strand
CGCTCGACACCTCGTTCTCTGGTGATCAGACGAGCCAGGGATGGGGCAAGAAGAAAACGGCGAGCAGCCTTCATGAGAGCACCTTCAGAGCAGGCTCATGCTGGAGCCTGATGCCTATCGTCGGCTAAGAATGGTTAGCGGTTTGTTACCGGAAGTCGCTCCAGAACGAGCGATGCCTCGTCCGTCATGATGACAGCAGAACCATGGCCTCGGCGGTGACAAGGAGGCCGGCAACCGATGCCGCGTCCTGCAGAGCCGTGCGCACGACCTTGGCCGGATCGACGATACCGGCTTGCAGCATGTCCACGAACTCTTCCGTCGGGGCTTTGTGGAATAGGACGGAGAGGCGCTTCCTGGAATCATGATGTCGCCCGAACGGAGGCCGATCCGGGATCCGCTGGACAACCAACCCGTATTCATTTCTACTCCCCGAACATGGGGATCTTCGGATAGCGCAACGCCGTCCGATCCGTCTTGCGGTCGCAGCCAGAAGAATGAGCGAAATTGTCCCAGTATACCGTTTTCATCACCTCGCCCCTGGAAGCAGAGTATGTCGATTTGATCAGGTCCGTCAGCCCGGGCCTTGAGGTTCTGTTCGAGCTCGATCTGCTCCCCTCCCCCCGCTACGTCGCGGATCACAAGGGCGGCCCGTTGGAACGAACCGAGGAGCAGGAGCGACGGTGGCGATCCTGCCTTGAGCGCGCGGACATCCTGTGGGACTTTCCGCCTCTCCGAGCCGATGGACGGAGTCCTATGCTCGGTGCGCCCAAGGTGAAGTGGGTGCAGACGACAAGCACGGGCGTCGGTCCTCTCGTCAAGCTTCACGGCTTGCAGAACTCGGACATCATCGTCACGACCGCACGCGGCGTGCACGCCGGTCCGCTTGCCGAATTCGTGATGCTGGGTCTCCTAGCGCATTTCAGGGGTTTGCGCCATTTGGAAGCCGAACAAAAACAGCACCGTTGGACGCGCTATTGCGGCGACGAGATCGCGGGAAAGCACCTCGTCATCGTCGGGGCGGGTGATCTGGCGCGGGGCACGGCCGTCTTGGCCCGGGCGTTCGGCATGCGGGTCGAAGCCATTGCGCGGCATCCGGACAAGTCCCGGGATCACCTCCATGTGTTCGACGCTATCTTTCCAGTCGAGCGGCTGCACGAGCGGCTCGGGCAGGCCGACGCAGTGGTCATCGCCGTGCCCCATACTCCCGACACCGACACGATGATCGACCGGTCGGCGCTCGGGGCCATGAAACCCGGCGGTGTGTTCGTCAACATTGCGCGGGGATCGGTGGTGGACGAGTCCGCCCTGATCGACAACTTGCGGTCCGGCCACATTGGCTTCGCGGCCCTTGACGTCGCGGCTAAGGAACCATTGCCGCCCGACAGCCCGCTTTGGGACATGCCGAACGTCCTCATCAGTCCTCATTCGGCCAGCACGGTGCAGGCTGAGAATGCCCGCATCACTGAAATCTTCTGTCACAACCTTCGAGAATATCTCGCGGGCCGGCCGGACCGGATGAAAAATATCCTGGACAAATCGTTGCTGTATTAACGGCACACGTTCGCACTGGAATGGACCGAAAGCGCTCAATGGATTGCTCGAAACCAGAGCCGATGACCGGGAGCCCGGGGCCTTGCTCCTGCTCCCATGCCGGAGGAGCGCTTTCAAGGCCACTCGAGGGCTGCCGCACATGGCTTCCTGCCAGGGAGGCCCGGTGACGATGCTGCTCGAAGTAAAAGATCTGCAAACCAAGTTCTTCACGGTCGACGGCGTAGTGAATGCGGTCAACGGGATTTCGTACTCGGTGGATAGAGGGGAATGTCTGGCCATCGTGGGTGAAAGCGGCAGCGGTAAGACGGTCGGAGTCCTGTCGATCCTCCAGCTCGTCCCGTCCCCGCCTGGCAGGATCGTTGGCGGGCAGATTTCCTTCAAAGGAACAAACCTGCTCTCCATGAGCCCGAAAGCGCTCAGGGGCGTTCGGGGAAACGAGATCGCCTTTGTGTTCCAGGACCCCATGACGTCGCTCAACCCAGTCATGAGAATCGGCGCCCAGATTGCAGAGAGTCTTACGGCTCATGGGGGCATGACGCGCCGACAGGCCCGCACGCGTACGGTCGAGCTTCTGAGCCTGGTCGGAATTCCCCACCCGGCGTCACGGCTCAACGACTATCCGCACCAATTCTCTGGCGGCATGCGTCAGCGGGTGATGATCGCCATGGCGCTGTCCTGCTCGCCGGAACTCATCATCGCGGACGAGCCCACCACCGCGCTGGACGTGACGATCCAAGCCCAGATCGTGGAGTTGGTGAAGCAGCTGCAGGCGGAATTGGGAACGGCGATCATTTGGATCTCCCATGATCTCGGCGTAGTGGCGCGCCTGGCCGACCGCGTCGCCGTCATGTACGCGGGCTATATCGTCGAGCAGGCGCCCGTGGACGAGCTCTATGCCCGCCCCGCTCATCCCTATACGCGCGGACTTCTCAACTCCCTGCCGCGGCTGGACTCCAAGGTCAGAACGAAGCTTGAGGCCATTAAGGGCCTTCCGCCCAACCTTACCGCTCCGCTGCCGGGCTGCCCGTTCGTTCCCCGCTGCGCATACGCGACGGACCGGTGTCGCATCCACAATCCGCCCTTGGCAGAAGTCGGCGCGAAGCATGCGGTTGCGTGCTGGAACCACCTGCTCAAACCACAGGTGACGCCATGAACGAGACCGCTTTGGTTCAGGTGAACCAGCTGAAGATGTACTTCCCGACGCGGGCGGGCTCGTTCCTCAACCGGACCACCGGTTACATCAAGGCCGTTGACGGTATCTCCCTCGAGATCCGAAAGGGTGAAACCCTCGGGCTCGTCGGGGAAAGCGGCTGCGGCAAGAGCACGGCCGGACGCGCGATCCTGCAGCTCTATCGGCCCACGGGCGGGGAGGTGATCTTTCGAGGTTCCGACCTTGCGCGGCAGAGTGCACCGGAGTTGCGTCGGTCTCGGCGACATATGCAGATGATCTTCCAGGACCCTTATGCGTCCTTGAATCCGAACATGCGGGTCAGCGAGATCGTTGCCCGCCCCTTGCGCGTTCACGGCATGGCGGCCAACAAAGCCGAGGAGAGGCGCCGCGTCGCGGACCTCATGACCAAGGTTGGCCTGAACCCCTCCCTTCGGGATCGATACCCTCACGAGTTCTCCGGGGGCCAGCGTCAGCGGATCGGGATTGCCCGAGCGCTCGCCACGTCCCCGGACTTCATCGTCTGCGACGAGCCCATTTCGGCTCTGGACGTTTCCATTCAGGCCCAGATCGTCAACTTGCTCGAGGAGTTGCGCGAGGAGTTGCAGCTCACCTACCTGTTCATCGCCCATGATTTGAGCATGGTGCGGTACATCTCAACGCGGATTGCCGTGATGTATCTCGGCAAGCTGATGGAGCTCACGACGAGTGCGGAGCTCTACGAAAACCCACTTCACCCCTATACAAGGGCATTGTTGTCGGCGATCCCGATCCCCGATCCGCCGCTTGAGCGTCAGCGGCAGCGCATCATCCTCCGCGGCGATCTTCCGAGCCCGGCCAACCCGCCGTCTGGATGCAACTTCAGCACCCGCTGCCCGCTGGCTCAGGAGGTGTGCCGTCGGGTCGAGCCCGAGTTCCGGCAGGTTGAGCTGGGTCATTGGGCGGCCTGTCACCTGGTGTGAGGTAATCGATGCCAAGATTGCGCCATTTCCACCGCCATGCGCCCATCGCTTCGGGCCAAGGCTGGCCCGCATCCACGCTTTTGAAGACAAGGATCTGCTAGAAATGCGGTACGTCATCCGTCGTGTGCTGCAGTCGATCATCGTCGTGTTCGGCGTCAGCATCGTCGCCTTCGGAATGATGTTTCTCACTGGCGACCCGGCTGAGGTCATTCTCGGCGACGGGGCCGACCGGATGACCGTCCAGCAAATCGACGAGTTCCGGGCGAAGATGGGGTTCGACCGGCCCTGGCACGTGCAGTACGCAGACTTTGTCACCAAGGCCTTGCAGGGCGACTTCGGCGAATCCTTCATACGGCACAAGCCTGCCTATGAGGTGATCGTCGAACGTCTTCCTGCAACGATCCAGCTTGCAGCTTTTGCCTTCGTGCTCTCGCTCGTGGTGTCGATTCCCCTAGGCGTTCTCT
>DASQEG010000731.1:0-5966 GCA_035633775.1 Bryobacteraceae bacterium | reverse complement strand
TCGATCAGGGAGTTTGCGGCAATCTATACGCTCTTGTGTCGAAGCAGGCAGCTTCTAACCACGATGGACTTCGCACTCTTCGCATCCGAAATAGGTGCCGACGCGCTTTGGCGCCATGTCGGGGACAGGTTAGGGCAGGGTGGCAGACCTTTTGTTCATCACCCTCGCTTACCGCAGTGCCCGCCCCGACCTGTCCAACCCTGAGGCCATCTAGCGCAATCGGCGCCTACGGGTCCTGGTGCGCTGAGCCCAAAACGACCGGCACGGGCATAATCCAGGGTCACTCCGGCACGGCTTCTACGATGGACGTGCGTGGGCTGACCGGGATCACGCGGTTCAGCCGGAACTGACCCTTCTTGAGTAGTTCGCGGTGCTCACTCTCCGTCCGTCGGCGTGGCCAGAGCGCTTCACGCTCCCATTCTGTACCCGTGTACAGCGGCGACTGTTCCGTTCTGGTTGCCGGGCAGGTCAAAGCTGTGACGGTGATCAATAGCCGAGCATCTCAGTTCGGGGTGCACTCCTGACTACCGGAGCCCCGAACCTGGCGTCAGTAAGACTTCAGAGTACGCTCTCGCCGCGTGCGCACTGCCACGGCGACCCGGTGAGCGGGGGAGCGCCCGGATCCGGCGTCTGGCACAGACAGAGCATGCCCCAAAATAGGAAGGGATTACTGAGCCGCCAACGAAAGGACGTCTTCTCGATGGACGCACCGAACCGCAAGTTTAGGATCCGGCTTGCAGCCCTGACGCCGGCGTTAGTCGTCGCAATCTCGTTCGCCCAAACGGCTGAGCAAGCGAATTCTGAGCGCTATGTCAATGACGTAAAGATCCTCGCGTCGCCCGAGATGCAAGGACGAGGCGCTGGTACGAAGGGACTCGAGCGCGCTTCCGAGTACATAGCCCGTCAGTTCAAGCGGCTGAAGCTTGAGCCTTCCGGTGAGAACGATACGTACTGGCAAACGCTAACCGTCACGACTGGCGCAAAGCCCGGTCCCGGGAATAAGCTCGGCAGCCTGCGTCTGAACGAAGATTACACTCCGTTGAGCTTTTCTTCTAACGGCCGGGTCAGCTCTTCTGTGGTGTTTGCCGGCTACGGTATAACTGCTCCTGAGTTTCAGCACGATGACTACAGTCACGTTGACGTGAAAGACAAGATCGTTCTGGTGCTTCGTTACGAGCCGAAGACGTTCCAGAAGGACAGCTCCGCAAAACAGCGGGTCTACACACATCACGCGAGCCTCGTTTCGAAAGCGATCAATGCCCGCAATCATGGAGCCAAGGCCGTTATTCTCGCGAACGGAGATGGCGACCCGAACCAGTCCGACACCCTTATCCGCTTTGGTACGGTCTCGGGACCGGAGGACGTGGGCATTCTCATGGTTCAGGTGAAGAATGGACTGGCAGACGAGTGGAGGAAGAACCTGAAAACAGGCAAGCCTCTGCAACTCGACATGCGAATTGACGTCCAGCGCGAACGGGCAGATGTGCGCAACGTAATTGGCTACCTTCCGGGACGAAGCAAGGAGTACATCGTTATCGGTGCTCATTACGATCACCTCGGCCTCGGTAACGAAAGCTCGCTAGCGCCATCTCAGATTGGCAAGGTGCATCCCGGAGCCGATGACAACGCGTCTGGCACGGCGGCACTCCTCGAACTGGCACGTCTATTTGCGAGTCGGCGCGGCGATCTGGCACGTGGTGTCCTGTTCATCGCGTTTGCCGGGGAAGAGATCGGGCTCCTCGGCTCGTCGCACTGGGTGAGTCATCCGACACTCCCACTCGAGAATGCCATCTCCATGCTCAACATGGACATGATTGGCCGCGTCAACGGCTCGAAGCTTTACATCGGCGGCACAGGAACGGGATCTACCTTTGAGGCGATGCTGAAGAAGATCACGGGAACCCACGATTTCAAGATCGAATTCTCCGAAGGCGGCTTCAGCGCGAGCGACCACACATCCTTCGCGGCGAAATCTATCCCCGTCTTATTCTTCTTTTCCGGTCTTCATGGCGACTATCACAAGCCAAGTGATACATGGGACAAGGTCAACGGCCCTGCATCGACGAAGATAGTAAGCCTGGTGTACGACGTGACAAACAGTCTCATCTCTGCCGACACTCGACCGCAGTTCGTGAAGGGGCAATCGAGCGCCGGTCCGCACGGCACTGCACCGACATCAGGAGGAGGCGGCGGCTACGGACCGTACTTCGGTTCGATTCCCGACTTCGCTCCTGTAGAAAGAGGCGTAAAGTTCTCCGACGTGCGGGAAGGATCGCCTGCCGGGAAGGCGGGCCTGAAGGCCGGGGACATTCTAATACGGTTCGGCGACAAGCCAGTTAACAATCTGTACGATTTCACGTATGCCCTCCGAAACAGCAAGGTGGGCGAGGTAGTGATCGTGCAATTCATTCGCGACGGCAAAGAAATCACCGCCCCGGTCACCCTCGAACCGCGCCGCTGAGCGACTACTTCCAGTCGGCGACAAAAATGTTGAACTCGTAAGGCGACTTCGCTCCGTAGCTGGACGTGAACACGATGCGTTTGCCGTCTGGCGAGAAATCGGGGAACGAGGTGAAGCCTCCAAACCTGGTCACTTGCTCGACGTTAGAGCCATCAACGTCGAGCAGAAACAATTCGAAATTGCGACTATCGCAGTTGTTCTTATTAGAGGCGAAGATGATCCGCTTACCATCGGGAGTGAACTGAGGTGCGAAGCTGGCGCACCCAAAGTTCGTAATCTGTTTTGACCCGGAGCCGTCGGCGTTCGCAACAAAGAGCTCCATCTTCATGGGAGCCGTAACATCCCGCGCGAGCAGTTCGTTGTAGCGCTCCATCCCATCGCCCGGCGCGGGATGATGGGCTCGCCAGACTATCTTCTTTCCATCGCGGGAGTAAAATGCCCCGCCGTCATACCCGCGGCTCGAGGTCAGCCTCTTTTTTCCGCCGCCATCCATATTCATTGACCATAGGTCCAGGTCCCCGGACCCCTTGGAGGTATAAACAATGTTCTTACGCGCCCAGTTGACCGTCGCCTCTGCGTCGTACCCTGCTTCATTCGTCAATTTACGAATAATCTTCCCATCCAGAGTCGCGGTATAGATGTCATACGTTGCAGGCACCGCCCACATATATCCCTTCGAACGATCCGGTCGGGGCGGACAAGCTGCACCACCCTCATGCGTCGATGCATACAGGACATGTTTCTCATCGGGAAGGAAGTACCCGCACGTCGTCGCGCCCGTGCCATTTGAGATGCGCTTTACGTTCTGGCCGTCGGCATCCATGACGTAAATCTGGTCGCATTGAGCGCCGTCCCGAGTGGACTGAAATACCAGTCGCTTACCGCTCGGCGACCAATACGCCTCGGCGTTCTGCCCTCCGGAAGTGAGTTGCTTCCGGTTTGTGATCCGCTCAGATTCCTGAGCGAATACAGCCATCGAAATGGCACACAGGAACAACAGTAGGCGTGCGGTCATTGTGTCTTATGGTAGAAAACACTTTCGTGCGGTGGAACTTTCGTGTCTGGCAACTTCAAGAGTCTCTTCCCGCCACCGATCAGCCACTTTGCCCAGTGTTGCCCGATTGTGGGGCATCAGTCATTCTGTTGGTCTGCACTCGGCCTCCTCGGCATCGGCAAAAGTTGCCGAACTTCAGAACTTTCCGGTTCAGGCCGGGTGGACAACCTCGTGAAACTTCAGATCTGGGGGATTGGCACCTTCAGAAACTCTGCAGCTCTCAATGCACGGGGAGTGAATCTTGCCTGCCGAACCGCGCCTTTGAAGAAGAAGACGCGATTGATTCGAACCCCAACCGAACTTCGTCCAGGCCCATGTGGCGCGAGTTCGACATCCGACGAGCCTTCCTGAACGCCGTCCACGTAATTCCTGAACTGCTTGCCATCATAGACACTGGCTACGTGGTACCACTTCCCGAGCGGGTGTAAGGCCTGGCGGTTCATCAATGTTGCACTTTCTTTGCCAGACTGGTTGTAGCTGTCCAGAAACCAGCTCTGCCCCACCACGCGAATCTCAAACAGCATCCGGTTTTCCGTGTCCGCACCGGTCTTCGGGTCTTTCTCGACTAAGTGGAACCAACGTTGCTCCCGCGGTCCGCCGTCTGGGCGAAAGATTGCTTCGAAGGTAAACGTCGCGGCACCCGCGAGCGGATGATTGTCAATGAAAAGGGCATCATCGACTCCATCGAACTCAACAGCTTTACCGACTGGTGAATCGATTACTTTAGGCTCTCCGACCACCGTCGTGTGATGCCCGCCAACGTCCGAAAGCCGATCAAAGGTCCAGAGAGTACTCGCAGACTTTTCGGGCGGCTGAGTGTTGGCGTAAGGTGTCAATGTGTACAAACATAGGAGACACGCCATCAACGCTCGATGAGCTTCTCGGTTCATAACTCCAGATCTCTCCTGGCGCGAAGTCTGCCCTGGCCGTGCATCATGCATCGTCGGCAGGTACTCCTTGTGCTGAGGTGGTGCCACGAGCAGCCACTCCCGGATCAATTCGACTCTACACCCGATGCCATCGCCGTCAGACGACCGCCACGATCATAACCCCATGTTTTCTCGACGTGGCTCGCGGGCGGCCCGATCAGGGCCAGTCGACCTCGGTGCGAAGGACGAGTACGGCCACACGGCACTCCAGACAAGAAGCGGATCAAGCTCGTGAGCCAGGCTGCTGCACCTGACAGGAGCCATTACGAGAAGCTGACCGACCCACCACACCGACTGTGACATTTAGCTGACAGATTGTATCGGGCAACCTCATCGACGAGACCGTCACCTTCGCTCGTCCATCCCTTTACGGCTCCCGCACGTTCCAGTGCCGTTCAGAGGTTGCTTTGATCGCTATCACCCGATCTGGTTACGCGGAGCGCTGGGGAGCGACGATGCCAGTCCGTCGCTTTCTGGTAAGCGATCGCCAGGGCAAGCACGACGTCGTCGCGACCTGCAGGTCCCGTGATCTGAAGGCCGACTGGCAATCCTTCTCTCGTAAACCCGCAAGGCACCGAGATAGTAGGAAGCCCAAGCAGGTTTCATGGGGCTGTGTTGCGGAGGAAGATCAGTCGGGCTTCGGCGACAGGGAACGCAGGCGCCGCTGCAGTCACCGTGATGAAAACGTCTGCCCTTGCGAATAGATTGACGGCGCGTAGCCGATCCATCTCGCGTCGTGCACTGATGTAATCGGCTGCGCTTACAGACTGCCCCAGCGCGATCGTCTTCCGGGTAACCGGATGGTACAGCTCCGGGTGCTCGCGCATGCCTTCGCGGTGGAACGTGTACGCCTCGGAGTAGATGACGGCCAGGTAGGCTTGAGGTAGCTCCGGCGTATCTTGCGACATCGCCAGTGGGGGCAGCTTCACGTCTGTCGTGCCACCGGTGAGCCTGGCTATTTCGGAGACGGCCGTGGTGATGATGGCAGCTACCTGCGGTTCCAGATCATCGTAGACGACCGCGCGCGGAACACCCACGCGCAGTGCCTCCAGGCGAACCTGCGCAGGACGTGTCGACTTGCCCGTCATAACATCGAACAGCAGAGCTGCATCGGCCGCCGGGCGGCACATGGGCCCTGCACGATCCAGCGACCAGGCGAGCGGTGCGGTGCCTTCAGAGGCACGGCACCATATGTAGGCTGAAGCCAGTAACCCCGCAGAGCGACGCCGGAAGCCGAATCGATCCCCCCGGTGTCAGAACCGAGCGCAGCAATGCACATACCGGTCGCGACCGCGACGGCCGACCCACCCGAACTTCCGCCCGGTGAGCGCTTGAGGTTCCGTGGGTTCAAGCACTGGCCGAAAGCGCTCGTTCCGCCTGTGAAGCTGTACGAACTCGTCCATTTTTGTCTTGCCCACGATGATTGCACACGCTTCCCGCAGGCGGCGTACGACCTCGGCGTCTGCCGATGGAACGCGATCCGTCCAGTGCCTGCTCGCCGCGGTCGTACGTACTCCGGCGG
>DASQEG010000730.1:0-5343 GCA_035633775.1 Bryobacteraceae bacterium | reverse complement strand
AGCGGCCGCGGTCGTCGAGGCTCCTGACGGGATCTCAGCGCGAAGCTCGTTTACCAAACCTGTGCCCGGAGTCCAGCGGAACTCGGCTACGCCGTTGGCATCAGTAGCCACGGTCGTTCGGTCAAGTTGCCCGCCCCCAGTGACCGCTGCTGAGACCGGGATGCCTGCATACGGAAGTGCGTTAACGTCCGTAACCCGCACGCGAATCGGAGACGCGAGTGGAACGCCAGGACGAGCCTGCTGCTCATTACCCGAGATCACGCTCATCTGGAGCACATCGCCTGCCGAGACCTGGATTCGGGCCTGCGTCGTGTCGTAGCGCGAGTCCGCAGGTTCAGCCGTGAGTTCGTCCACGCCGGCGCGCACTCCCCTGAGTGAAAATGTCGCCTGCCGTGAGCCTGCGGGGATTGTGACCGATGCGGGAACCTGTGCGTTGCCCGTCGAGGAACGCAGGAGAACGGTAAGAGGCACCTCGCCAGGATCCTTGAGGCTAACCGTCGCCGTCGCAGCCGCACCCGCGAGGAGTCCTGCAGCCGGCCAGAGAGAAACGTCCAGCGAGCGCCGCAGCGAGGTATCGGCCGAGGCACGGCCCGAGGTTGCCTGTGCAAAGAACTGTTCGAACCGTTTGCGATATGCTTCGACCCTGGCGAGGTCATCTGCAGAGGGCTCCTGTCCGGCTGCAGTCACGAGCACAAATGCAAATCGGAACCGCCGCTGCGAGACGGTGTGATCGGGTGTGCGGCGGCCCTCGACGGCAACGATCTCCTCGATCCGGATATCACGACGCTGCCCGTCAAATGTGACACCCGTGCGGGGCAACCCCGAGAGATTGCGTCCTTGAGCGTTCGTGACGAGAAACGTATCGGGAACTTCCTGCGCCGGTAAGAGACCCATCAGGTACTGATCGAGCGGCGAAAATGCCTCGACCGCACCCACAGTCTGGAAGCGCGGCGATGCGCCAGGTCCGTTGTCGCGAATGCGATTGCCCTCCATTAACGACGCCTCGGAGTTGAACAGGAAATTCCAGTGGGAGCGGTTCGGGTTCAACATGGGCGTTTCGTTAGCCTCGTCCCGGACGCTCGCGAAGGCGAGAAACAGGTGCCCCGCTTCGTGGGCGAGCGTGGTTACCGGCGTGTCGCCCACCGCGAAACGCGCCTGCACGCGGCCGTCCGGATCCGCGGGATACTGCGAGAGCGGACCCATGTTCAGGATCGCCTGAAGGCGGCGTGCCGACCCCGCTTCGCTCCCGGCATCCAGGCGTTTGTCGCCATAGCCCGTACGCGAATTCCGGACGGTGACTTCGTAAGCAACCGCGCCCGCTTCAGCCTGGACTCCCTGGTTGTTGTAGAAGACCAGGTAGTCGTAGGAGTCTTCATGGTTGCGATAGAACTTCTGCGCGGCAGCGATGATGTCGAGTTCTTCAAGATTCGTGAAGCGCTCGGCGACAGAGTACTCGTATTGAGTGCCAGCGGGTGCATTCAAAAAGCTGATCACGTTTGTCAGCCCTTCAACTCGCCCGGCCGAGATTCCAACCACGGCTTCCTGCGTTGTTACGGAACCAAATGCGATGTCGATCGTTCCATCCGGATACAGCCGGATTTGAAAGCTCTGCGACGGACCAGCACCGGAGCTGCGGAACTCGGGAACGCCATCCCACGTCACCTCCCAGGCAGCCCCTGCGGAACTGACGGTAACGCCGGTGCCGCGCGGCTGAGACGGATCGAGGTCGCGAAAGAGAGCGGCGATTCGCGGCTGTCCGGAACTGAAGCGGCCGAGCGAACGATCAGTAATCTCCGCGTCTCCGCCGCCAAAGGTAAGATTGCCGTCCGAATTGATCCAGACTCTGTTGTATCGCTGGCCGAAGAATGGGAAAGAGAAAGGAAGAGTCGCCTCCCGGCTGTCATCGTCGTTCAGAGTGACGGTTGAGCCGGTGTTCGCCGCGTAGCTGGCTTCCAGCAATTCGACTGAGTATTTGGTCCCGCTCGGCTTGAACTTAAGCGTGCGGCGCTGGAGGTTGAAATCATTGCGCCGGGACAGGAGCCCCTCGCCGTCTTCGATGATCGCAATTTGTCCGATGTCGGCCCGCAGTGCTGCGCTCGTCTCCAGTGCTGCCGTGTTGCGCGCCTTTAACGCTCGCTGCCGCTTCGACTGTCGGTGGAGGTGCAGTTCCTCACGCGACTTGTCGCCGTGTGTCCCGCATCCGATCCGATCCTGCTTTGCAGGCAGGAGCGACGCGCACAAGAATAGGGTGACGGCAGAGGACAGCTTGCGGGACATACGGGGGTGTACCTTCATTTTAGACGATGAACCCTGAAACCCGGGTTGCACGTAAGGTAGTCATGCCGCAACACCGAATTCTCCTTGCCCTGCTGACCTTCGTTCTTTCGATGGAAGGAGCGAAGCGCCCGTTGACTTCTACAGATGCGGACAACTGGCGCACCATCCAGCGCCCCACCTTGTCACGAGACGGTCGCTGGCTGGCCTATGGTCTGTTTCCGCAGGAGGGCGACGGCGAGTTCGTGGTTCGTGACCTTCGTACCGGTAAAGAACGCCGCGAGGCTGCGGGAGCGCTGCCGCCACCTCCCGAGCCCGCCCCTGATCAGGAGCCAACGGAGGTCGCTGCGCCGCCCGCGATTCGCATCCTGTTTACACAGGACAGCCGTTTCATCCTGTTCTCGACCTTCCCCCGTAAAGCTGATGCGGAATCTGCAAAGAAGGCAAAGAAGGACGCACCGAAGAACGGCCTGGCGATGATGAACCTGACCACGGGCGACGCGGCACACCGAGTGGTCGACGTAAAGAGCTTTCAGGTTCCTGAGCGCGGCGGGTCGATCGTGGCCTTCCAAAAGGAGGGCGAAAAAGTGCCCACGCCTGCCGCAGGACGACCGCGCGAGGAGTATGGATCAGAGCTGACTATCCGCGATCTTGCGGCCGGAACGCAACGCAGCATACCTGACGTTCTCGAGTACTTGACGGCGCGGGACGGCAACACGCTCGTATACGCGGTCCGGAACAAAGATGGCAAGGGCAATGGCGCTTACTGGTTAACTCCTGGTTCGACGGCGGAAGCGAAGGCCATCGCTGCCGGAACGGGCAAGTTCTCGAAGCTGACGTTCGATTTGAAGCAGACCCGGCTCGCTTTTCTCCAGGACGGCAAGCTGATGCTGTGGAGTCCCGGTGGAGGTCTCGAGGAGGCGCACCTGGCGGATCTAACGGCCGGCAACGTCATCAGCGAGCGGGCACCGCTGGGGTTCACGCGCGACGGCAGCAGGATCTTCCTGGGCACCGCACCCAGACCCCCTGAACAGAAGACTGACGCGGCAAGCGAAAGAGTCGCGGCAGAGTTATGGCACTACAGGGACCCATTCGTTCAGCCCATGCAGAAGGTGCGTGCCGCACAAGAGCGCAATCGCTCGTACAGGGCCGTATATCACATCGCTGCAAAGAAACTGGTCCAGCTGGCGGACGAAGCAATGGCGGGCATCTTGCCTTCTGACGATGGCCGCTACGCGATCGGAATCGATGATCGTGCCTATCGATCGATGGTCGACTACGACAGGTTATACAGCGACTCGTACCTGATCGACACGATGACCGGTTCGCGTCGCAAGCTGTTTGAAAAGAGCGAAGGTGGCGTGTACTGGTCGCCCGATGGCGAGCGGGTCCTGTTCCACCGGGCAGGCCACTGGCATGTTCTCACTGCCGCTACGGGCGCCGTCGTGAGCGTAACAGGGACCCTGAATGTGTCGTTCGTAAATGAAGAGGAAGACCGGCCGCAGCAACCAGCTCCGTACGGCACTGCCGGATGGACGCGCGACAGCCGTGATGTCGTGCTCTATGACCGCTATGACATATGGCAGGTAGCGGCAGATGGATCCAGCGCCCGACTGCTGACCGATGGAGTCGGGCGCAAGGGGAAGATGCAGATCCGCATTGTCAGGCTGCCCGGCACTACTGACGATGAAGAGCCTCGCGGCCTGGACCCGGCGGAACCGTTACTGTTGCGTGCCGAGAACACAGAGACGCGTGAGACCGGACTGTGGCTGGACCGCCTCGACCGAGTGGCACCTCCGCAGCGGCTGGTATCCGGTCCCCGCAGCTATCGTCCCCTTGCCAAGGCCCACGATGCTGATGTGGTTCTGCTAACAACGTCGACCTTTCACGAGTATCCGGACCTGATGGTCACTGACATGCAGTTCCGTCGCGTTCGCAAGGTGACCGACGCTAATCCGCAGCATGCACAGCTTCAGTGGGGCACGGGCGAACTGGTGCATTACCGCAGTGCCGATGGAGTTCCGCTGACCGGCGCTCTCTACAAGCCGGAGGGCTTTGACCCACAGCGCCGATATCCACTGCTCGTTTACATCTACGAGAAGCTCTCACAGAACGTGCATAACTTCGTGGACCCGAAGCCCGGCACGTCGCCAAACATCTCCCACTACGTCAGCAATGGCTACATGGTACTGACTCCGGACATCGTTTACACGACGGGCCATCCCGGACAAAGCGCCCTGAAGTGCGTCCTGCCCGCGGTCGACGCGGTAGTCCGGCTCGGTGGTGTGGACGAAAAGGCGATCGGAATTGCAGGGCACAGCTGGGGTGGTTACCAAGCCGCGTACCTGGTTTCCCAGACGCGCCGCTTCCGGGCTGCGGAAGCCGGAGCCCCGGTCGGCAACATGATCAGCGCTTACAACGGGATTCGCTGGGGCACGGGTGTGCCGCGCCAGTTCCAGTATGAGCGGGCTCAGAGCCGCATCGGCGGGTCATTGTGGGATTATCCGCTGCTGTTCGTCGAGAACTCTCCCATATTTCACGTCCGGAGCATCGAGACGCCGCTGCTGATGATTCACAACGACGCCGACGATGCCGTGCCGTGGTACCAGGGCATTGAGCTTTACCTCTCGCTGCGTCGGAACGGCAAGGAGGCCTATCTGTTCAACTACAACGGGGAGAAGCACGGCCTGCGGCACCGAATCAATCAGGAGGACTGGACCGCCCGAATGCAGGCGTTCTTCGATCATTACCTGAAAGGTGCGCCCAAACCGGCATGGATGGAGAAAGGCATACCGTACCTGGAACGCGAGTCTGGATTCGCGCTGCCAGCCAGCACTTCGGATGTACCGTAAGCGGTTGCCGGAGCTGCGG
This sequence comes from Bryobacteraceae bacterium, assembly GCA_035633775.1. Classification (GTDB taxonomy): domain Bacteria; phylum Acidobacteriota; class Terriglobia; order Bryobacterales; family Bryobacteraceae; genus JAWXCM01. The sequence goes on along the minus strand of DASQEG010000730.1, from coordinate 198 downwards.
CGCTAAACGGCGTAGCTTCCTGCGATATACGCCTGAAGCTGCTGGATCTCCGCTTCCTGTGTGCTGATGATGCACTTCACCAGGTCGCCGAGGGAGATTACGGCCACTACCTGCTCGTTGTCCACCACAGGCAGGTGTCGCACCCGGTGCTCTGTCATCAGCCTCATACAGTCATCGATCGGGGTGCTCGGCCTCACC
>DASQEG010000729.1:0-1736 GCA_035633775.1 Bryobacteraceae bacterium | reverse complement strand
TTTCGCGTTTCACATTTGAGAGTCGGAATTTGTCTGCAATGAGCATCACAGCCGAACAGTGGCAACAGGTCAAAGTCCTGCTCGAAGAGGCTTTGTTCCTGCCGCCGGGAGCCCGCAGCGCGTGGCTGGACAAACATTGTCCGGACGAGGGAGTGCGGGCTGAGGTCGCGAGCCTGTTGCGGGCCCATCAGACCGGAAACGACTTCCTCGAACAGCCGTCCCGGGCCGGCGTCGAACTCGTCGCCGCACTTCGTCCCGACTCGCTGATCGGCGAGTGCGTCGGACCATGGCGTCTCGTTGAGGAGATCGGGCGTGGCGGCATGGGAACCGTCTACCGCGCGATTCGGGCTGACGACGAGTTTCGCCGTGAGGTCGCGATCAAGATCGTGGCCCGCGGCATGGATACCGATATGCTGCTCCGGCGATTCCGTACAGAGCGGCAGATTCTTGCAAACCTGGAGCATCCCTACATCGCGCGCCTGATCGATGGGGGAACCACGCCTGGAGGGCTGCCGTACTTCGTCATGGAGTACGTCGCCGGCCTGCCTTTGACCGAGTACTGCGACAAACACCGACTCTCGGTAAGCGCCCGCATCGAACTGTTCCGAAAAGTCTGCTCTGCAGTGGCATACGCCCACGGCAGTCTCGTTGTTCACCGAGACCTGAAGCCCGCAAACATTCTCGTGACGCACGACGGGACGCCGAAGCTGCTCGACTTCGGCATCGCGCGAATCTTCCGCGAAGGTTCCCGGGAACTGAGCGAGCCCACCGTGACCATGCTGCGTATGGCGACCCCTGCGTACGCAAGCCCGGAGCAGATCCGTGGCGGTGTGGCCGGAATCCCCAGTGATGTCTACTCGCTTGGCGTGATTCTTTATGAACTGCTGACCGGTCATCGTCCTTACCGCCTGCCAACGGGCGATTCGGGAGAACTGGCGCGAGTCATCTGTGAGCGTGAGCCGACCCGGGCCAGCACGGTCATCGGCTTCAGTGAATCAGTGGAGCGGTCCGACGGCGAATTGACCGTTGTTGACCCCTCGACGGTGTGCCACGATCGCGACACGACCATCGACCAGTTGCGGCGGAAACTTCGCGGCGATATCGACAACATCCTGATGATGGCGCTGCGCAAGGAAGCGCACCGCCGGTATGAAAGCGTGGAGCAGTTCAGCCTCGACCTGCAGCGGCACGGAGCGGGGCTGCCCATCATCGCACGCCGCGACACGTGGAATTATCGGCTGTCCAAGTTCATCGAGCGCAACCGAGTTGCCGTCGTTGCCGGGGCGGCCGTCGCAGTGATGCTGTTTTCGCTGGCCATTGTTGCTCTCCACAAAGCAACAAGGCTGGCCAATCGCATTCAGGAAGATCAGAAGCTCGCAACCACGTTCCTTGTCGAGGTGCATGATGCCATCGCGCGGCTTCCCGGTGCGACTCCGGCGCGTGAGGCGATCCTGCAGCAATCGCTGCGCTACCTGAATGGTCTTTCGCGTGAAGCGGGAGACGAGCCCCAGTTTCAGCGCTCTCTTGCGCTGGCATACGAGAAGGTGGCGGAGCTTCAGGTCGGAGTTGTGGGACCCGGACTGGGTCGCTCGGCTGATGCGCTGGAGGTCTGCCGCCGCGCTCAGGAGCTTCGCGAAGCCGTAGCGCGCAGCGTGCCGGATGACGTTCAGGTGCAATACGAGCTCGCAAACAACTACCTGCTGGCCGGCTACATTGCAGGCCGCGCCGGCAGTGCG
>DASQEG010000728.1:0-11241 GCA_035633775.1 Bryobacteraceae bacterium | reverse complement strand
GGCTGGGAGCCGGCGCTGGCACAGGTGGGTCCATGGTGAACTCACCACCATTCAGGATGCACTCGAGGAACCATACATCCACCTGAGCAATGTGAGCAGCAAGGCTACCGGCCGTCATGTTCTTTTCGGCCGGGCGGTAGTCAGCTTTATCGTCAGGAAGAGCGGCGAGCACCTTTCGGGTGGTCTGGTACTCACTCGCGAGCATAGGAATTAGAAATTCGGCAACGGCGGCAGCTTTTTCGGGAGTCATAGGCTGTCAGCATAGCCACGTGGCGGGCCTGCGTCAAGCGCCGCGCAGCTACTGTAGAATGACAACGGCTTCCCTATGAGAATCGTTACTTTCGCCGTTTTCGCGAGCCTCGCGTTGTGCGCGGACCTGCCACGCGGTTTCGAACGGATCTTCAATGGCAAGGACCTTACCGGCTGGCACATCAGTGCCGTAAACCACCACGGAAATACGCAGGGTTGGACGGTCAAAGACGGTGTTCTGCTCGGCACACAGGATCAGCCGGGCAACGGCGGCATTCTTCTGACGGACAAGAAGTACAAAAACTTCGAAGTCTCGCTCGAGGTCAATCCAGACTTCGGCTGCGACGGCGGCTTGTTCCTCCGCTCATCCGAGAAGGGCGAGGCATACCAGGTGATGCTCGATTACCTGGAAGGCGGCACTGTAGGCGGCATCTACGGCGAGCGCCTCAAGGGCCTCGATCGCGAGACCGGGAAAGGTGATAAGTCGGCAAAGGACTGGCAGCAGCACTGGAAGAAGGGCGAGTGGAACCACATCCGGGCACGAATCGAAGGGGACGTGCCTCACATTCAGGTTTGGATGAACGGCAAGCAAATTGTCGATTGGACTGACTCGGGGAACCGCCTGCCCGCAGGTGCAACGGACGGCATGATCGCCGTGCAGGTGCATCGGAACGACCCAAAGGCAAAGAACCAGCGCTGGATTCCGAATGGCTATCACCGGTTCCGCAACATTGCCGTCAGGGAGATTCGGTGACTCGACGGCAATTGACGGGTGCCGCGGGACTGACCGCGTTGTCGTACAGTCGCGTGCTCGGGGCGAACGATCGAATCGGCCTGGGAGTGATCGGCGTCGGGAGTCGCGGTACCCATGTCATGGGGCTGTTCCAGAAGAACGCGGATGTGGAAGTCCGTGCCGTCTGCGACGTGTACGGGTTGCGCGTCGATCAGGCCCTGACCCGCGCTCCGGGCGCGAAGGGATTCTCAAAGCACGAAGATCTGCTAGCGCGGAAGCAAATCGATGCGGTCCTCATCGGCAGCCCGGACCACTGGCACAAGGACCACGCAATCGATGCCATGAACGCGGGCAAGGATGTGTACGTTGAGAAGCCGATGTGCCGTACGCGCGACGAAGCTCCGCTGATAGTGCGCGCCGCGCGCGCGACGAACAGGATCTGCCAAATCGGTCTGCAGCAGCGTTCGGGCAAGGTGTATCTCGATGCAAAGGAGCAGTACGTCGCTTCCGGCGCACTTGGTAAGGTGTCGCACGTCGATGCTCAGTGGCATGGCGGCATCGGTCGTCCGCCACGCCCGGACCGCGAGCCAATGCCTAAAGAGAAGCCTGACAACCTCGACTGGATTCGTTACCTGGGGCCCGTTCGCTATCGGGACTGGGTTCCGGAACAGTACTTCAACTTCCGCGGCTATCTCGACTTTAATGGCGGTAAGCTGACCGACTTCGGTCACCACTGGATGGATGTCATCCACATGTACCAGGGCGAGCGTGCTCCCAACTCCGCTGTATTTGCGGGTGGCAACTACTACCCCCGCGAGGCTGGACGGACTGCGCCCGATACCTGCAACGCGCTATTTGAGTACGACGGCTTCAGCGCATTATTTCAATCCAACGCGTATGCCGAAGCCACCGATTACGGTGTGACCTTCCATGGCGAGAAGGGTCGGCTGTTTATAAATCGCAACCGCTGGCAGTTCGTCGGACCCGGTCGAGACGCCACGCCTGTTGAGCAGCGCTACCCCGGTGACATCACGGCTGACCACGTGCGCAACTTCCTCGATTGCTGCAGGTCGCGCAAGTTGCCGAATGCAGATGCGGCCGTTGCAGCCATCTCCATTCTCCCTCCGCTGCTGGCTGTCGAGTCATACCAGCAGAAGCGGCGAATCCGCTTCGATCCCGAGGCTCTTCAGGTGCTTCCCGCATGATCGGCCGACGGCAATTTCTCGGGGCAGCCGCCGCGTTGGTCGCCTCAGGTGTCGCAGCGCCGGCGAAGCGGCCGAACATTCTGTTCGTCATTACGGATGATCAGGGTTTTGGGGACCTCAGTATCCACGGCAACCCTCACCTGCGCACGCCCAACATGGACCGCATCGGCACCGAGGGTGTGAGGTTTACGCAGTTCCACGTCACGCCCGTCTGCTCCCCGACTCGTGCCTCCCTCATGACCGGGCGGTACAACTATCGGACCGGGGTCGTTGACACTTATCTCGGTCGGTCCATGATGCATGGCGACGAACGGACTTTGCCTGAGATGCTCCGTGGCTCGGGGTATGCGACGGGGCTGTTCGGAAAGTGGCACCTCGGCGACAACTACCCCATGCGGCCCGTCGATCAGGGTTTTGACGAGTCTGTCGCCATAAAGGGCGGGGGCCTCGGACAGCCGTCGGACTTTCCGGGTGGCGGCAGTTACACCGATCCCATCCTGCTTCACAACGGCAAGCCGAAACGCTATCAGGGTTATTGCACGGACATCTATGTGAACGAAGCAAGCCGCTTCATGGAGGCGAACCGCGACAAGCCGTTCTTCGCCTACGTCGCAATGAACGCTCCTCACACGCCGCTCGAAATTGAGGAGCGGTATGTCGCACCGTTTCGGAAGGCGGGTCTCGACGACGTCACCGCGAAGGTCTACGGGATGGTCATCAACGCTGACGAGAATGTCGGCCGCCTGCTGAACAGGCTGGACGAACTACAGATTGCCGAGAACACAATCGTTGTATTCATGACCGATAACGGGCCTCAGCAGCGCCGCTTCAACGCCGGAATGCGCGGGCTGAAAGGGTCGGCATATGAGGGTGGCATTCGCGTGCCGTTCTTTGTCCGCTGGCCGGCGGTGATCCGCAAGGGCAGCACGGTGGACCGGGTCGCTGCACACATCGATGTCACTCCTACATTGCTGGAGGCTGCAGGTGCCGTGGCGCCCAGCGGCAGCACCTTGGATGGGCGGAGCCTGCTTCCGCTGTTCAGGAATGCGAATGCAGAGTGGCGTGAGCGAACGATCTTCACCCAATGGCATCGGGGAGATGAGCCTGTGCTGTTTCAGAACTGCATGGCTCGGACGCAACGCTGGAAGCTCGTAAACGGGAAGGAACTCTACGATCTCGATGCCGACCCTGCGGAATCGAAGAACCTGGCGGACACGCACCCGGATGTTGCTGCGAATCTGCGGCGAGAATACGAGGACTGGTTTCGAGACGTGTCCGCCACTCGCGGATACACGCCGCCGCGTATTAGTCTCGGATCGGGCAAGGAGAATCCAGTCATCCTGACTCGTCAGGACTGGCGGGGCCCGCGTGCGGGATGGACTCCCGATTCACTTGGCCACTGGGAGGTTCGGGTGGAGAAGGCGGCAAGTTACGAAGTGAGTGCGCGATTCGCTCCGGCGACGTCGGCAGGTACGCTCCGGTTCAGGTTGAACGGAGTGTCCGCGTCGGCGCCCGTCGCCGCAGCTGCAGGTGAAGCTTCGCTCGGCCGGGTTCGGCTGCCACGTGGCGACGGCCAACTCGAGATGGAACTCGAGTCAGGCGACGCCACGGTCGGCATTCACTACGTAACAATCGCTGGTTAGAAGTAGAGTCCAATCAGGAACTGGCCCTGGGCCTTGTTCGTCTTGAAAACGTTCGCCAGGCCCTCAGTGAAGTGATCGGTACCCCAGTAGGTGAAACGCACCTCTGGTGCGATCTTCACGAACAGCGCACGGATCTCCACACCTCCGCCCACCACGAAACCTGTACTGTTGCGATCGACCTCACCGCTGCGGTTTCCGGTGATGAACGATCCGATATTCGACAGGCCTGAGAGGCGTCTGAAGCTGGGCCCCGCGCCGATGTAAGGACGAGCTGATGCTGCAACTGCGTCCGCACCTCCGAATTTCTTCTTGAGCAGCACGGGAAACTCCCAGCTGTTTGTATTGAAAGGGGCCGTGATGATGGACCCGGCGCCTGAAAGCACTGAGCTGAAGTTGGCGCGGGAGTACAGCGCGTCCGCTTCGATGGCGAATCCGGCCGGCAGTCGGACTTCGATCATCGGCCCGACAATGTAGCGCTTCGTTTCCGTCTCTACTGCCGGATTCTCGGCTTCGAACAGGTCATTGAAAGGAAGCCCGCCTTTGATTCCGATGCCAATCGGCTGAGCAACGGCGGCGAGCGCAGTAAGTGCAAGTACAATCAGTGGCTTAGTCAAGATTTAGTCTCCATTCGATCATGCGGTGCGTTGTCCTTTTCCGGGCACGAGTTTTCGCTGTACTATAGAGCGGCACCCTGAAAGGAAGAATACGATTTAAGGCGCTTATCTAACTGTTTACATCGTGTGCCTAAGCGCGGTGTATTGGTACAAGAACTGTCCGCCGGCCTCTGCCGCTGCGGCGAAGAATGCGTAGCCAACTTCATTCGACGCGCGGCCCTGGGAACAGATGGCACCTGCGCCCTTGACTTCGGACCGTGAAGTTCTCCGCCGCGTATACCTGGGGCTTACCGGGTAGATTCCGCAGTCGGCTGAGGTCCGGAACCCTATTGAAGCTGGCGAAGTAAATCGCACCGCAGCGATCGATTCTCTGATGGCCAGCGAGCCTTGCATCGACTACTGGACGTCGTACATTGCAAATAAGTTGGAAGTGACCAGCGGGTAGCGCCCGAAGTACGGAACGTCGTGTCCTCAAATGGAGTCCCTTTCGCGCCAGCCCTCAATGCACGAACGCGAACCAATCGACGGAACCGCGCAAGGCTCGCGCGAACGCTGGTCTCACACTCCAGTCGACGCTGATAAACAAGCTGGATCTCATCTTCAACTACGAGGCCAGGATGAAAGGACGCGATCTTCGCAGGGCGATTATTCGTTCAAGGCCAGGCACTGGTTAAGCTCCTCGGCGGGCGCGCAACGGAATCGCAATCAGGACGAATGCAATCGCTGCGTAACCCACAAGCGAACTCAGCGTCAGCGACGCAGGGGAGAGCTGAAGCTGCCCGAAGGCAGCGATCCCGCTCAGGAACGTTACCGCAAGCAGGATGCCCATAATCGCTTCTCCCGCGATCAGGCCTGAGGCGACGAATGAGCCCCTGTCTTCCACCGCTGTCTGATCGGCGTCACTCAGTCGTGCGGCACGCCAATGGGTGACGTGCTTGATGGCTCCGCCGAGAGCGATCGCGGCGGAAGTGTCGAAGGGCAGGTACATCCCGACGGCAATGAGCATCGGTGCACGTGAGCCGCTTAGCAGAGCGACAACTCCGAGCGCGATGCCGACCGCAAGCAGACCCCACTGCATCTCCCCTCCGACAATGCCATTTGCCAGTGATGCCATCAAGCCTGCCTGGGGAGCAGGCAACGCACGGCCGCCGATACCTCCAGTATCGAGATTCGCCTCATGCAGCGCGATGATCGGGCCCATGAGAAAAAACGCGAGCACAATGACAGCTGCGATCTCCACCAGTTGCATCTTCCAGGGCGTCCCGCCCAGCAACTGGCCAGCCTTCAGGTCCTGAATAAGCGATCCGGAGACCGAGCATGCCGTCGCAACAACTGCGGCTACGCCAAGCACCGCTGCGACACCTGCAGGGCCGCTGACGCCGATGCTCACCAAAAGCAACGCGGAAATAATCAGCGCCGACAGCGTCAATCCAGAAAGAGGCTGATTGGAAGAGCCTACGAGTCCAACCAGGTAACCACCCACGGCACACAGGAAGAAGCCTGTCACCGTCATCGCAAGAGCAGCGGCGATTGCCGATCCGAGCCCACCTGTGAAGTGGTAGTAAACAGCCGTGATCGGGATGAGCAGGGCGGCAGAAGCAAGAACCACGAAGCGAAGCGGGAGATCGCGATGTTCCGGTCGCATATCTGCCTGGGCGGTGCTGCCCACGGCGAATGCTCCGCGCAGTGATTGTGCCAGTGAAGATCGCCTTCCAAACATGGTGTTTGCCGCCGCGACAAGCATCATGCCGACAGCAATCGGCCGGACAATGTTGCGCCAAATATCGCCTGCTGTATCGCCCCCGGTTGCGCCTTGGAGCGTGAGGATAAGGGGAACGAGAACCCACCACGCCAGTACGCCTCCGGCTGCAGTCACAAATGCATAACGGGGTCCGATGATGTAGCCGATGCCGATCAGTGCGGGCGATAGTGCGGGTGTGGACCAGGCGACGCCTCCACCGCGCGCGAACGGCCAGAAGCCTTCGATGTACTCGCGTAGGACCTGCAGCCCCTTGTCGCTTTTGAGAAACTGCACCAGGGCACCAAAGCCCATAGCTGAGAAGATGTACCGCGGGGCATTGCTTGCCTCACCTCCGGCTTTCACGATGCTCGCCGCCGCCACACTCTCCGGCCAGGGAAGCTGCGCTTCCACCAATGGCCTGCGCAGAAGAATGATGAAGAAGACACCAATCAGGCCGCCACAGAGGAGAATCGCTGTTGCTTCCCAGTAATGCGACCGAAGGTCGGCCCAGTAGCCGGTCATCGCAAATGCGGGTATCGTGAAGATGGCGCCTGCAACCAGAGCCTCACCCACGCTAGCTGCCGTGCGGGTAATGTTCTGTTCGAGCAGCGTGCCCCGGAACCCGGGGATGCGGAACAGTGCCATCGCGATGATCGCTGCGGGTAGCGTTGCCGCCACCGTCTGCCCTGCACGCATGCCAAGGTAGGCGTTTGCCGAGCCAAACACCAGCGCGAGGAAAATGCCAAGAGCAACAGCTTTGGGCGTCAACTCGCGCGAATTCATTGTGAAGATAGTAGCTTGCGGGGTGTTAGAGGCTCGCGATAACGAGCGCGGTTGCCGCCGCACCTGTGATTCCCACGGCGGCCCACCCGCCAGCAAGGACCCAGCCGCGACTTACACGCCCCCAGCCATCACACGCGGGACCAACGTCCACAGCGTCGCGTAGCCGAACGCCAGCGCTGGCAATCGAAAACGTCAGGATACGTGAAGGATCGTCATTAGCGCCGGAAATGACACCGGGATCGCATTGGCTCAGTGCCGATGCGATCCCGGGAGAAGTTCCTGGTTTGTACGCCTGCTGGCTCGGCCACCGGCTAAAAGAACCCACCGCGCTTCTGGCCTGCAAGGTGCTTCAACGCAATGCCAACGGCGATGGCCCCGAGTCCTTTCACCAGCATCGGATTCTGCGCGGCGAAGTCGCTGACGCGATCCACAACGGTTGGGTCCTTCTGCTGCGCCTCCCGCGCCAGTTCCTCGACAGCTTCGGGAGGTACACTCGAGGCCTGCTCCGGGGTGACCTGCGGAACTGACCCCTGACCGAAGCCGCTTCCTCCGCCAAGCAGTCCGCCCAACATGCCGCCAAGCCCTCCCATCCCGGCACCTCCACCACGGCTGAGTGCGCCGGAAAGGATCGCCGGGCCGGCAGCCGCAATGAGCTGATTTAGAATGCTCGCGCGTGTGCCCGAATCGGCCCTGCCGAACATCTGACCGAGCATGTTCGGGAAGGGCGGTGTCTGGTCCGAGCGGAACGCTTCCGCAACGCCTTGTGACATGGCCGTGGCGGGTGCATGTGGCGCGACCTGGTCGAAGTCGTCATCGGTACCGTTTGGGTCCGAACGATCCGCATACTGGTCGAGAATCTTTCCAATGTCGCCGATGTTCACGGGATCACCAGTTCCTGTCCAACCTGGATCTTGTCCGGATCGCTCAGCTTGTCACGATTCGCTTCGAAGATCCGGTTGTAATCGTTGGCGTTCCCGTAGAACTGCTTCGAGATCTTCGAGAGAGTATCGCCCGACTGAACTGTGTAAGTCTGGCCTGCGCTGCGGTTGCGCGAGCTGTCTCCTGCACTTGAAGCAGCTGCGGGCTGCGGCAGGCTTGGATCGATGCTGATATCGGCTACCAGGTCCGAGTATCCCGGGTCGATTGCCTTGATGCGGTTCCAGATCTCGTTCTTGACGTTTTCGTTTGGAGCTTTGCCGCGGATCAAAAGCTTGCCATTCTCGAGGTGTACATTCTGCAGTGAGATGCCGAGCTGGGGTGCAGCGCTGATCACGCTCGAATACTTGCTTTTTAACTGCTGTTCGTCTGCCATGGTTCCTCCGGATTAGGATTGCACCTGGTGGACGCGGACGAAACGTCCGCTGTTACGCACCGAGCAAACGAGCAGCGTCTTTGGCAAAGTACGTCAGGATCATGCTTGCTCCTGCGCGCCGAATTGCCGTCAGTGTCTCCATCATTACGCGTTCGCGGTCGATCCATCCCAGACGAGCGGCCGCTTCTATCATGCTGAACTCACCGCTAACCTGGTATGCCGCGAGCGGAACCTCAAACCGGTCATAGGCCAGGCGAATAACGTCCAGGTAAGCGAGCGCGGGTTTGACCATGATCATATCCGCACCTTCTGCAAGGTCGAGCTCGATCTCACGCATTGCCTCACGTACATTCGGCGGATCCATCTGGTAGCTGCGCCGGTCACCGAACTGTGGCGTGGATTCCGCAGCCTCGCGGAAGGGGCCATAGAACCCTGACGCATACTTGGCGGCGTAAGAAAGGACCGGTGTTTGCGGGTAGCCGTTCTCATCGAGTTCACGACGGATGCGTGCCACCCGGCCGTCCATCATGTCCGAGGGTGCGACGATATCGGCACCTGATCGCGCATGCGAAAGTGCACTCGCCGCGAGCCACTCCAGAGTAGAGTCGTTCTCCACGTCCTCGCCAACTACTTTTCCGCAGTGACCGTGGCTCGTGTACTCGCAGTTGCAAACGTCAGTGACCACTACCAGATCCGGTGTCTCGCGTTTAATGCCGCGAATCGCCCTTTGCACGATACCGTCTTCCGCATATCCGCCGCTGGCCTGTTCGTCTTTGTCTTTCGGAATTCCGAAAAGAACCACACCGCCGATTCCGAGCGCGCGAACCTCGCGGCACTCTTCCACAATCCGGTCGATGGACAATTGCGCATGGCCCGGCATGGAACCGATCTCGCGCCGGATGCCTTCGCCTTCGCAGATGAACAGCGGGAGGATAAAGTTCGCTGGATCGAGCCGCGTTTCACGGACCAGTGACCTGAGACCTTCGGTGGCACGAGTGCGGCGCATGCGCTGAACGGGAAAGGCAGCCATAAGTTGATTGTCTCGTTTCACGCGCCTGCAGGCGAGGCGTGGAATGTGATTCTGCTCTTGCCGGCGTGTTCAGCGTACGGGGTCCCCGAACAGCAGGGATCCGGGCTCTCGAGCACACCTTCGACGGTGCCGGGCGAGGTCCACTTCAAGTGCAAGACGATGCGAAGCTTTTGCCCGCCAAAGTCGAGCGTACCCAACCATAAACCGTCAATGGAAGCAGCCAGGAAGATGAAGAGCGCCAGGCTATTCATACCGCAGAGCGGCCGTCGGATTCATCCGCGCTGCACGGTTCGCAGGCAGCAGGCCGAAGATCAAGCCTACTACCAGTGAGACCACAAAGGCCACTGCGATCGAAATCCAGGAGATCGGAATGCGAATCTCTTCTACGAACAGCTGCACACTCAGAGGCAGGCCTACCCCTGCCAGAATGCCGATGAGTCCACCGCCGACGCTGATCAGAACTGCTTCCAGCAGGAACTGCATCAGCACCTCGCGCCTGGATGCGCCGACGGCCATGCGAACTCCGATCTCACGCGTGCGCTCGGTGACGGTCACCAGCATGATGTTCATGATGCCGATACCGGAGATCACGAGTGCGATCGCCGAGACCATGATCAGCACGAAGGTCAGTATGAGTGCAATGTTTTGCGCCGCTGACAGAATACCGCTGAGGTTCTCCACCTGATATCGCGCTCCCGGGCGATGGCGGGATTCAATGATCTGTCTGACGGCGCGGGTCAGCGGGACCACGTCCTCCGTGTTTCGCGCCTGCACATACAGAGGGTCAATACGCTCTACGGGTGCGAAGTAGCGGAGCACGGTGATCGGGATCAGGATTGTCTCGTCGGTGAGCTCAGACAGGCCGAACGTACTCGTCCGCTCCTTGAACGTGCCGATGACGTCGAACTGCAGTTCGTGCAGCTTGATGCGTTGACCTACTGCTGCTTCCTGGCTGCCGTAGAGCCGGCGTGCAAGCTTCTCGGTAAGCATCGCGACCCGCGTGCGCATCGTGACGTCGTTCGCGTCCATGAAGCGCCCGGCAATCACCGCCAGGTTCCGAACGTTCTTGTACTGATCGTCGCTCCCGATGATGCGGACGTCTTCCTGCTTGCCGCCGATCGTGAGTTGATCGTATGTCGTCATCACCCCGGTGGCCGCAGTAATGCGAGAGCCGAGCTGCTGCCGCACTGCTTCGACGTCGGCCAGCTTGACGAAGTCGGCCTCCACCTGGGTCGCCGTCATGCTGCCAGCTTCGTAGCTGGCGTAGATCATATTGGAACCGATAGCCCGGATCTGGTCGAGAATGTAGTCCCTGCTGGTGAGGGAAATGGTGACGACCAGGATCACGGACGCGTTGCCAATCACCAGTCCGAGCGCGGTCAGTACCGTTCTTACTTTGTTGGCTGCCAACGATTGGTAGCTGAAGCGAAGCGCTTCGCCGAGGTTCATGCACCCGCCTGAGCGGCTTGCTTCAGCAGGCGCTGTGCTTCGGAGCGCGGCGGATCGTCGGGCGACAAGGGCGAACGGAGATACTGTTCCAGTAACTGTTTAGCTCGGTCGAGGTTCCGTTTGGACTGACCGTACATGCTTGCCCGCTCGAACAGAAGGCGTGGGGCGGCGGGGTCGAGCTTCTCAGCCTGAGCAAAGACGGCGTCGCTTTCCTGGGAGCGGCCCTGCTTGCCAAGGAATCGGGCAAGGTCGACGGCGCGGCCGATCGAGCGCGGAGCGAGTTGGAAAGCCTGACGGAAGTGGAACTCCGCAGTCCGCGTTTCCCTGCGCTTCTCGGCGATTTGAGCCATCGCGTAGTGGTACTCGGCTTTATCCAGCGCCTCGATGCGCTTCGCCAGGGCGGCAGCTTTGTCGAGCCCGCCTCCAAGAAAGCCAGGCGCTTCGACGTAGTAACTAAACAGGTCGTTTATCGCCTCGCCGTT
>DASQEG010000727.1:0-3802 GCA_035633775.1 Bryobacteraceae bacterium | reverse complement strand
AGATCGGACCATTGCCCGAGATGTCGATGTCGGCGTTCAGCTTGCCCTGGAACAACTGCCGTACAGGCTTGCCTTCCCGAAACTCGACCACGTCGCTGATCAGCACCTGCCCGAACCTCGTGGCAAGCCGTGGAGCGAAATCGCGAACCTGATAAGTATGGGGAAGGACCACATACCTCGGTTTCAGCGACGTGATGACGCGGCTCAACGCTTCTACCCACGCGTCGGCCGTGTACTGGCGCAGCAGGTTGTGCCGGAGAGTCAGAACTTTTTCGATCCTGGCTGAAGCCGTCTGCTGTGACAGTTCTCCTGACTCGTCACCCGGAAGCACGGCCGTCACAGCAAGACCCTGAGCGGCTGCAAGCTGCTGCGCGGCCGTAAGCGCTTCCGGCGACATCCGGTGCAGGGATCCACCAGTGGCCTCGAGAATGGCAAGTACGGAACTCATATCGCACGCACCTCAAAGCGAAGTTTCTCAACCAGCTTTTCCGCCGCGTCTGTTGGAGACCCTTCAATCAACTCCGTCTTCTTCTCCTTGCGCGGGAGGTACACCGACGAGATCGCCGCGACTGCCGCAGGAATACCTCCGAGCTCAGCAGCGGCGAGCTTTCTGATCTCTTTCGTCTTCGCCTTCTTGATGCCCATCAGCGTTGCGTATCTCAGTTTGCTGATTCCAGACTGGATTGTCAGCACTGCGGGAAGTGGCATCTCAATGTACTGGAACCACCCTCCTTCCAGCTCGCGCTTCACGCGGATCCCTTCGCCATGCGGCTCCACCTGCATGATGATCGTGGAGTGAACCCACCCGAGCAACTCGGCGATCACTACACCCGTCTGCCCGTACCCGAGATCGTCGGACTGCAGGCCGGTTAGCACCAGGTCAGGAGCCTCGGTTTGGAGGGCTGCAGCGAGCAGCCGCGCTATGCCGAGCGTGTCGAGCCCCGAAAGCCCGTCGTCTTCGATGTGCAGCGCGCGATCAGCGCCCTTGGCGAGCGCCTCGCGGATCGTCTGTGAGGCGCGTGCAGGGCCAGCGCAGAGTGCGATGACCTCGCCCCCATGCTGATCCTTGAGCTGGAGCGCTGCTTCGAGGGCGTATGCGTCGGGCTCGTTGATCTCCCACGAAAGGTCCTGCTCCTGGATCCAGTGCCCGGTTGCATCCGTGCGGAGCAGCGAATCGCGTGCAGGCACCTGCTTGATGCAGACTACGATCTTCACGAGGGGAATGGTAGCAACTCAGGGCTTAGCCGCAGCCGGTGGCGGCGCGATTCCGAGGTGCTTCGCGAGAAACGCGAAGACGTCAGCCTCCTCCTCGATCTGCATCGAGAGCGGCTTGCCGGCGCCGTGCCCTGCCTTGGTCTGGACACGGATGAGGATCGGCGCCTTGCCTTCCTGCGCTGCCTGCATGGCGGCCGCGAACTTGAAGCTGTGGCCAGGGACGACACGATCGTCGTGATCGGCAGTCGTGATGAGGGTTGGAGGGTACACGGTCCCTTTCTTCACGTTGTGGTACGGCGAGTAGGCGAGCAGAGCTTTGAAGTCCTGCGGGTTGTCCGGTGAACCAAAGTCTGTTTGCCAGCTCCACCCGATCGTGAACTTGTGGAACCGGAGCATGTCGAGGACGCCGACCTCCGGGATTACGGCTCCAAACAGGTCCGGCCTCTGCAGCATCGTCGCTGCGACCAGAAGCCCTCCATTGCTGCCGCCGCGAATGCCGATCCTGTTCGCGGAGGTGTACTTCTCACCGATCAGGTACTCGGCTGCAGCGACGAAGTCATCGAAAACGTTCTGCTTTCGATCCTTTGTTCCGGCCAGGTGCCACTCCGTCCCGTACTCGCCTCCGCCGCGGATTCCGGGAAATGCCAGAACTCCTCCCATTTCCAGCCAGACTGCATGGGCGGGAGAAAACCCGATCATCACGGGCACGTTGAAGCCGCCGTACCCATACAGGTACACGGGATGGGAGCCGTCCAGCTTCAAGCCTTTGCGGCCGGTGATGAACATCGGCACACGTGTCCCGTCCTTGCTGTTGTAGAACACCAGCTTCGTTTCGAACCTGCTCATATCGACCGGCAACCGTGGCTGCCGGAATGGCGAGACCTGCCGTGTCTTCATGTCCAGCCGGTATACGGTGACCGGCACCGTGTAGCTGGTGAAGACGAAGAACGTTTCGGTATCCTTCTGCCGGCCTTCGAATCCCCATGCCTGCCCAACAGTAGGAAGCGGAACATCGCCGAGGAACTTGCCCGACGGGTCCACGAGCGCCACTCGTGTGTGACCGTCCTTTGAATATTGAGCGACGAACGTTCCGTTAATGTAGGAAGCTCCCAGCAGTGATTCGCGACCTTCGGGGATGATGTTCTTCCAGTTCGCCGGCTGCGGATTGCGAATGTCTACTTCGACCAGCCTCCCCCGCGGTGCGCCAGCGGTCGTAGTGAAAAAGAATCGGGTGCCCTCGGACCCGACGAACTTGTGGATATCCGAGAATCCGGGTAACAGCTCAATCCACTTGTCCGATTCACGCTCGCGATAAAGATAGGCAGCGCGTTCATCCGCACTCTCGAACACGCCCGCTATGAGGTACCTGCGATCTTCGGTTTCACGGATGTCGTACATCCACTTCTTCTTCTCAGGCCGGAACAACAGTAGCTGATCATTGTCCTGCGTCGTGCCCAGCTTGTGGAAGAAAGCCTTATGGTTCTCGTTCAACTCCTGCAGCTGACTCGAGGCCCCCGGCTCGTCATAGCGCGAGTAATACAGCCCCTTGCTGTCTTCAGCCCAGGAAGGCGTAAAGAACTTCACCCACTGCAGCTTGTCGCTGAGGCGCTGCCGGGTGGCGACATCCACGAAGATGATTTCCAGCCAGTCGGAGCCGGCCTTCTGCAGTGAGACCGCCATCGTCTTGCCGTCAGGGCTGGGCGTCGCGCTCGAGATGGCGACCGTCTTGTCTTCAAACTTGTTCGGATCCATCAGAACCTCGCCGGCGCTTTGCAGCGAGGACGCGGTGTAGAGCACGCTTCGGTTCTGCAGTCCGTTGTTGTGAAACCAGAAATAACGGTCTCCGCTCCGAAACACCTTCGTCCAGCGCTCATAGTTGTACACCTGGCGGATTCGGTCGTGAATGGCATCGCGTCCAGGGAGCGCTGCGAGGTAAGGCATGGTCAGCGTGTTCTGCGCTTGAATCCAGCTCTTCGTCTCGGTCGAGTTTGCGTCTTCGAGCCAGCGGTACGGATCCTGAATGGTTTTTCCATGCAGTGTTTCCGCATGGTCGCTGACGCGCGACAGAGGATACTTCAGGCCTTCCTCGCCGTTCGCTGTTGCTGCTAGAAGGAGCACGCAAACAAGGTACTTCATAAGTTGAGGTATGATATCGCGAACGATGAGACGGCTACTCGTATTGGTGGGTTCCTTTTGCGTCCTGTCGGGTGCTCAGACGCTCCCGGGATGGACTAAGGGCAAGGGTTTTGGGTGGGTGTACGGCAAGAATGACGAGCTTGGTGCGATCCAGGCAATCACTTCACCGCAGAGTGTACTGCGCGCGTTGCAGGACGTGAAGAAGGGCCGTCTCTACGACCTCGGTGTGCGCGTCGATCGGACGTCCTTCAAGTGGCCGGGCCACTCGCCGACCGAAATCATTTCGTTCCGCAGCCCAGGCGGCCTGACCGCAGGACGCGACATCGCTGGGTTTGCCCAGGGCGAGCGCAACGTGGCATTCCACAGCTGTGCACTGTTCATGTCCGACAACCTCGGGACGCAGATTGACGGGCTTGGGCACATCACTTCGGGCAAGGATAACCACTGGTAC
>DASQEG010000726.1:0-3007 GCA_035633775.1 Bryobacteraceae bacterium | reverse complement strand
TCCACGGCGCGCTGCAGGACCGAATCAGGCAGCACTGTTTCCATGATCTCTTTGAGCTCGTGGCCGGTCATATGCCCAGCTACGCACTTGAAACGCACTCACAGAACTGCGCGGCACCCACGTTCTCATCCGCTGGCCGCTTCGCCGACGATTTGCTTAACCGGCACGCATGCCGATGAACCATGCACCATTCGGGACCGTTGTACGGGTGATGGAACGCCTCCTCACAATGGAACAACAAGCAGAGAGCATCGGAGAGGCCCTCGGAAAACTCACGCTCGATGAAAGAACTGCGGTGGTCCTCGGCACGGCACTGGGTGGGTCGTATACAGGACTTGGTCTTCCGCAGCGAGTACGTCGCTCGTCTGTTCGGTCGGTCCTGCTTGGGCCTCTTGGAAATCGTCTGGCTATGCTCGACGCGTCCGGCGCCCGTTTGGCGGCCGACGTGGTCCAACGAATCACGGGCTTGAAGACTCCGACGGCGCGAAGGTGCCGTCTTGACGGCATGCCCCGGACCCTGCCGATCACAATCGAGGGAGCATTGGAGTTTGCTCGCCAGCGCGGCGTGATCGAAGCGTTCGGGCAGATACGCGAAGGCCGCGATGTTGCAGGTGCACCCGAAGAACTCGCCTCCGTCTACGCAAGGCTCATGTCCGTGCCGTACGTGCTTTCACCCGTCGAGGAGCTTCCTCGGCTTCGTACTCGATTCGATTCTCTGGTGAGAAACCATCTCGCGGAGCCCGCTCCGCAACGCGACTTTGATCGCTCATCGGACCTTCGAAGCTACTTGCCAGTGCACGGCTGCACGCCTTTCGCGGCGGCCGACAACGGAGACGTCTTCTTCGTGTCAACTCGAGCACGCGATCAGGAGACTGGTGAGCGCGTGGTGGTGCGGTTGGTCCATGACGAAGCCATGCGGGTCCGGCCGTGGGCGCGAACGATTGGTGAGCACCTTGCCCTCTTCGCCTTCGAGGTGTGGGGGCACCGGACCCTGCGAGGCGAAGAAGTGACAAAGCGGATTTGGCGACGCCGTGTACGGGTTCAGTTTCAGCAGCCTTGAGCGGCGAAGCGCGGTCGGGCGGGCAGCGATCACCTAGAGCGCCGACCGGTTTGAAACCCGAGGGAAGTCGATCGGTTATGGGTTTGGGATCGACGTGAGATCGGGTTCGTGATCTCCTGCCTGTGGAGTAGGACGTGAAGAGAGATGAAAACACGTGGAGATCAGGAACTGGACCCCGAGGCAAGAGAGCACGAAGGAGGAGGATTACCTCCTGAAGCGGTTGAAGCGGAACAAGAAGCTATTTGCGTTCCTGCGAGAGAACCGGCACGAGCTATTCGATGAAGAGTTCCAGGCCGAGCTGGCGTTGATGTACCGAGACACGGGCGCCGGCAAGGAGCCAGTGACGCCCGCGATGATGGCAATGGCCGTGCTGCTGCAGGAGTATGCCGGCGTGTCGGATGCGGAAGCCGTGGAGTTGACGGTAATGGACAAGCGGTGGCAACTGGTGCTGGACCGGCTGGGAGAAACCAGACCTGCGTTTTCGCAGGGAGCCTTCTGGGATTTTCGTGCCCGGCTGATCCGCCATGACATGGATCGCCGTCTCCTGGAACGAACGAGGGAGCTGGCGCGCAAGACCAAGGGGTTCGACTGGAAGAAGCTGCCGGAGCGGATGCGTGTGGCGGTGGATTCCAGCCCTTTGGAAGGTGCTGGGCGCGTGGAAGACACGCTCAATCTGCTGGCCCATGCGGCGCGCAAGATCGTCACCTGTGTGGCCAACATACTGGAGGTGCCCTTCGAGGAAATCGCTACGGACGCAGGGATTCCCTTGCTGCTGGAGAGCAGCGTCAAAGCAGGGCTGGACTTGCAATGGGAGAATTCTGGGGCTGTCGCCGAAGCGCTCGGACAGCTCGTCGAGCAGCTCGATTCTCTCCAAGCCTGGATAGAGCAGGAGTTGCCGGATGCGGCGAAGAAACCGCCACTGCACAAGCACTTGCAGACGCTGGCAGCGATCCGAACGCAGGATCTGGAGCCCGACCCGACGGCACCGGGCCGCCCGCGCATCCGACAGGGCACGGCGCGGGACAGGCGGATATCCATCGAAGACAGCGAGATGCGCCATGGACGCAAGAGCCAGAGTTACAAGTTCAACGGCTTCAAGCGGCACCTCGCCGTCGATCTCGATACCGGGCTCGTCCTCGCTTGCGCACTGGCACCCGCCAATCGACCTGAGCACGAAGCGGCCGAGAAGCTCAACGAAGACATCGAGCGGCAGGGCGTGACGATCGATGCGCTGTACATCGATCGTGGTTACATCGCCAGCCCCTTGGTGCAGGACGTGCTCGCTCGCAGTGGCGATATCATCTGTCGCCCCTGGAATGTCAGTAACAACAACGGCCGCTTCTCCAAGGCGGACTTCGACATCAACGTCCACGAGAAGCTCGTCACGTGCCCAGGCGACCAGACTGAACCGTTCGAATTCGGCCAGACGGTCACGTTTGATGCTCAAGCCTGTGCTGCCTGCTCGCTGCGTCCTCGCTGCACCAATGCTCGCGCAGACAGAGGACGCAGCCTCCACATCGCACACGATGAGGAACTGCAGCAGCGCCTGCGCCAAGAGGCATCTTCCTCGGCTGGGCGCCAACAGCTACGCGAGCGTGTCGTGGTCGAGCATAAACTCGCGCATCTCGCTCAACGGCAAGGGCACCGCGCACGCTATCGTGGCACGCGCAAGAACCTCTTTGACTTGCGTCGGGCGGCTACCATCCAGAACCTGGAAGTCATCCACCGTCATCAACACGTAGCTCGTAAGGCCGCATGATATCTCGGGTTTCAAACCGGTCGGCGCTCTAGGATGCGTACCTGGCTGTAAAGCCAGCCAGAGACCAGTCGGGGGAGTGAGCATGAACGAACAGTCCGGATCGAGAGCTTCGTGGGGTGCCCCGTCGCATTCTGCGACCCCGATGGCGACCCATCGGTCCAGTATTTCGGCCAGTGGCAGCCGAGCTC
>DASQEG010000725.1:0-4780 GCA_035633775.1 Bryobacteraceae bacterium | reverse complement strand
GGCCGTTGAACGATCACGCGAGTTGCAGAGGGTAACCGATGCCCTAGTCACAGCCGAACTCCGGCCGGGAGCAGAATCCTCCCTCGCACAGGCTGAACAGGCCGCAGCACAGGCTCAGCTGATTCGTGCTCGGCAGGCCGTTGCTGAAACCAAAGCAACGCTCAGCGCGCTTACCGGTACCGACGCTCAGATGTTGAGGATCTCGGCACAGAACCTGCTGGTCTCACCGGAGCCGCCGCAAGCTTCAGCCGACCTCGCATCGAACCCTGCTGCGCGCGAGGCGACTGCCGCGGCGAACGAGTCCGAAGCGCGCCTTCGAGCACTGGACCGTACCTATTTCCCCCGTTTCACCGTCCAGGGCACTACATATGCACGAGGCACGGGAGCTCAGCCCGACGGTCGACTTCTCGGCGGCGTGCACGGCCTCGGACCCAACGTTCAGAACTGGGCGCTCGGTTTCACAGCGACCTTTCCTGTGTTCGATTACGCCGGCATCCGAGCCCGGAAATCGGCCGAGACGGCTCGGCTCGACGCAGATCGCGCGAGGTATGACCAGGTGCTCCTCGACTTGAAGTCGCGCCGCGACCGTGCCCTGGCCGCCTACGAAGGCGCGGTGCAGGTATCGCAGACAACGCCTCTCGCAGTGACTGCAGCTCGGGCTGCAATGCAGCAGGCCACAGCACGTTACCAGTCCGGGCTCGGGACAGCACTCGAGGTAGCCGATACGCAGCGGCGCCTTGCTCAGTCGGAAATCGACGACAGCCTGGCACGGCTCGCGATATGGCGCGCAAGGCTTGCGATATTCGCCGCCGAAGGCGATATCACGCCGCTGGTCGCGGCAGCAAGTCAGTAGGAGTATTTGTAATGCGACTTGTTCTTGCGGCACTAACGCGCCCTATCAGCCTTCTGATGGTGATCGTTGCCGTTGCGCTCGCGGCAGGGCTTGCACTGCGGCGCATGCCGGTCGACATATTCCCGCAGGGCGGAGAGCCTGCGATCTACGTAGCGCAGCCGTACGGCGGCATGGATCCCTCGCAGATGGAGGGCTTCCTTACGTATTACTACGAGTATCACTTCCTCTACATCACCGGCATTCAGAGAGTGGAGTCGAAGAGTATTCAGGGTGCTGCGTTGATGAAGCTGGTGTTCTATCCGGGCACCGACATGAACCAGGCAATGGCCCAGACGGTCGGCTATGTCAACCGATCCCGCGCCTTCATGCCGCCCGGAGCAGTGCCGCCGTTCATCACACGGTTCGATGCGGGAAGCGTTCCAGTAGGTCAGCTTGTGTTCAGCAGCCCCACGCTGAGTGCCGGGGAACTGCAGGACATTGCACTCAATCGTGTGCGGCCTTTGTTCGCCACTTTGCCCGGCGTGTCCGCTCCGCCCCCCTTTGGCGGGAACCAGCGAACGATTGTCGTGCGCCTCGATCCGGACAAGCTGCGGCAGTATGGCATCTCGCCGGAGCAAGCGATCGCTGCAGTGAACAAGGCAACCACAGTCGTGCCATCGGGGAACGTCCGCACAGGTGAAGTGAATCGATTTGCGGTGACAAACTCGGTCGTGGGCGGCAACCTGGCCGACCTGGCCAATGCCCCTCTACGCATAGGCCAGGGCGCCACCGTCTACCTTCGCGATATCGCCGTCGTCGAGAACGGCACAGACATTCTGACCGCGTACGCCCACGTAAACGGCAAGCGCACCGTGTACATCCCGGTCACCAAGCGAGCGGATGCAAGCACACTGGCGGTGCTAAGGGCCGTGAAGGCTGCACTTCCCGGCTTCCGTGAGGTGGTCCCGCAGGGAGTCGACGTTCAACTCGAGTTCGATCAGACCGGATACGTGCGAAACGCCATCAGTGGTCTCGCCGTGGAGGCCGCGGTCGGTGCGCTGCTGACGGGCACGATGGTGCTGCTGTTTCTGCGTGACTGGAGGAGCGCTTTTATTGTCATCACCACGATTCCACTTGCGCTGCTCTCTGCTTTGGTGTTTCTCTGGGCCGCCGGTCAGACCATCAACATTATGACTCTGGGCGGACTCGCACTCGCCGTAGGCATTCTCGTGGACGAGGCCACTGTGGAAGTGGAAAACATTCACACGCAGATGGCGCGCGGGCTGCCACGCGGACTCGCCGTCGTGGAAGCCGCTCGCCGCACTGCCCTTCCCCGGCTGCTCGCGATGGTCTGCATTCTGGCCGTATTCGTCCCTGCGTTCTTCATGGAAGGCATCAGCCGCCAGTTGTTTGTTCCGCTGTCTCTGGCGGTCGGCTTCGCCATGATCTCCTCCTACGTGCTGTCGACCAGCCTTGTGCCGGTGCTTGCGGCGTGGCTGATGCGCAGCGGTCACGCACAGGACGAGACCCGCGGCTTCTTCGGAGCCCTTCGACGAGCTTACGCCAGGTATCTTCAGGCGGCATTGAAGCTTCGGTTTCCCCTGGTGGCTGCGTACGCCGTAGTCACCGTCGCGCTTGTTGCTCTGCTTCTGCCATTGCTCGGGACCGAGCTCTTTCCGCAGACTGATCCACCTCAGTTTCAAGTGCGGCTCCGCGCCGCTACAGGAACACGAATTGAGCGGACCGAACTTCTGGCACTCAGGGCGCTCGACCTGATCCGCCGCGAGGTTGGACCCGACCGGATCGCAATCACCACCAGCTTCATCGGCGTGCAGCCTGCAAGCTATCCGATCAACACGGTCTTCCTGTGGACCAGCGGCCCGCACGAAGCAGTTTTGACGGTGGCGCTGACGCCTGAAGCACGTCACAGCTTCCCCGACTTACGCGAGAGGCTGAGGCACACCTTTCGGAAGGAGCTGCCACAAGTCGCCGTGTCGTTCGAAGCCGGTGACATCGTAAATCAGGTTATAAGTGCCGGCTCTCCAACTCCGGTGGAGGTTGCGATTCAGGGGCCCAGCCTCGCAGACGATCGGGCCCACGCTGCCAAAGTACGCGCTGAACTGTCAAAACTCTCATTCCTCCGCGATCTGCAGTTGGCGCAGCCGCAGGACTATCCGACGCTGCAGGTGAACATCGATCGCGATCGCGCCGGTCAGTACGGACTTACGATGCAGGATGTCGCGCGATCCCTTGTAGCCGCCACCTCTTCATCGCGGTTTACCGATCCGAACTACTGGCGGGATCCAGTCTCCGGCAATGCCTTCCAGATTCAGGTAGAAATCCCTCAGAACCGCATTCAGTCGAGCGCCGATATGGCCCAGCTTCCAGTAGCTCCCGACGGCGCGTCGAGGCCGCTGCTGGGCGAAGTGGCGGACATCCGGGAAGGAACCACGCCCGGCCTCATGGAGCGCTACAACGGACAGCGGGTTCTCAGTCTGACCGCCAACCTGCACGGCCTCACGCTCGGTCAGGCAGTTCCGCAGATTCAGCAGGCGATCGACCGTGCGGGCACGCCGCCGCGGGGCGTCAAAGTGCTTCTGCGCGGGCAGGCGCCGGCGCTGCGACAGACCATTGCCGGGTTGCAGGCAGGACTTCTGCTGGCTGTGCTGGTGATCTTCCTCCTGCTGGCCGCGAACTTTCAGTCTTTGCGGCTCGCGTTTGCCATTATCATGACTGTGCCAGCCGTCTTGTGCGGTGTGCTCCTGATGCTGCTGGCAACTGGCACCACGCTCAATGTCCAGTCCTTCATGGGCGCCATCATGGCCATCGGCATCGCCGTTGCGAACTCGATTCTGCTGGTTAGTTTCTCCGAGACTGCACGCCGCGAGCTGAAGCTTACGGTGTCCGAGGCTGCGCAGGAGGGTGCGCTTGGGCGTCTTCGAGCGGTGCTGATGACAGCATCGGCAATGATCTTCGGCATGATACCGATGGCGCTCGGACTTGGCGAAAGCGGCGCGCAATCGGCGCCTCTGGGGCGAGCCGTTATCGGCGGGCTAGTCGTCGCAACGTTTACGACCCTCACTGTTTTGCCGGCTATCTACGCCGTCCTTCAGGCGCGCGCCGGTTCGCAGTCGCCGTCCCTGAATCCTGCTGATCCGGAGAGCCGACATTATGTTCCGACCGCTGTTTAACTTCGGTGCCGCCGTTGCAGCGCTGCTGACACAGGGACTTGTAGCCCAGCCGGTTGACGTTGTGCCTGTGCGGTCGCAGGCAGTCGAGCGGACGACAACTTTGACGGGCGAGATACTGCCCTTTCAGCGGGTCACGGTTCACGCTCGAGCCAGCGGCTACGTTGAAAGAGTCCTCGTCGATCGAGGTAGCGCCGTGAAGCAGGGCCAGCTCCTGGTCACCTTGAATGCACCGGAGCTGAAGGCGCAGACGGCGGAGTCCGAATCGCGAGCCGAGACCGCTGAAGCGGCCCGCGCAGAAGCGGAGGCTCGATTAGCTGCCGCACAGGCCACCTACGAGCGCCTGAAGAAAGCATCTGAAACAGCGGGCGCGATCGCGGGTAACGAACTGGTCCAGGCCGAGACAGCAGTGGATGCGGCAAAGGCCGCGGTCCGTTCCTCAGAAGCTTCGGCTCGCGCCGCACGATCGTCCATGCAGGCGACGAAGCAGGCGGAAACGTACCTTCAGGTCACTGCGCCCTTCTCAGGGATCATCACCGAGCGATACGTTCATCCAGGTACCCTTGCCGGGCCGGGAAACGGGTCAGCCGGTGCACTGGTGGAGCTTGAGCAGGTATCACGGCTGCGCATCGTGGTGCCTGTGCCCGAGACCCAGGTTGCCACCGTTCGTCGCGGCACGCGCGTTCAGTTTAGAGTGCCTGCGTACCCGGGCAGGACATTCTCCGGGACGATTGCACGGATCGACAGGTCGCTCGATCCA
>DASQEG010000724.1:0-3556 GCA_035633775.1 Bryobacteraceae bacterium | reverse complement strand
GCAGGCCGATGGAGCCGAAGGTCGCCATGAAGCCATCGCCCAGGTACTTGTCGAGCGTGCCGCCATGCTTGAACACGATGGCGCTGCTCCGCTCCTGGAAGCTGCGCAGCAAGGCAAACGTGCGCTCGGGCGAAAGGGTCTCGGTGAGCTTGGTGAAGCCGACAATGTCCGCAAACAGGACGGCCACCGTCCGTGTCGCCGGCTCTCCGAACGCAGTCCCGCCGCGCTTGGTGAGCGCCTCGGCCACGTCCGGAGAGACGTAGCGCGCGAGATCCGCGCGTACGACCTCGGCCTCGACCTGGTTCAACAGGGTCTGTCGGCTGCGCCAGACGGCGAGTGTGATGAGCAGTGTGAACAGGGAGGTTGCAACAAGCTGGGTGTACCAGGCCGTCAGGCCGACAAAGGCAGGCTTGAAGGAGATGTCCAGGGCCGCGGCCGACGTGAGAACTCCCTCCGCAGCCGCATCGTTGAACCGCAGGGTATCCGGCTGGGAGTAGATCGTGAAGACGCCAATCGACCAGATGCCGAGGATCGACACACCCGTCCAGAGCACCCTCCTCGGGGAGTAGGTGAGCGCAGCCTCTCCGAGGAGAAGGAGAACGTAGAGGAATTCCTGCCCGCGCAGGCGGGTCTGAATCGGCCAGTCGTTGCCGAGACTCGCCGGTGGCGGGACCAGGATCGCGGTAGTCACTAAGGCCACGTCGAGGACGATGAAGCCAAGCTTGATCGCCTCGCTATGAGGATGGTGCCGCAGGCGGTATGGAATGTAGCCCAGAAGGAAGAACCCGAAGGCGTAGGCTCCGTAATAGAGATCGCGTGGCCACGGTACGAGCCAGACCAGCCAGATCGAAACAACGATGATTGCGGTCAGCCGGGCGTAGAACGCGAACTGGAGACCTTCGAGCTCTGCCTGTCGAATGCTCGCCTGAAGACGGGCCTGTGGGTTCCCGAGAGACCGAAGCGATCGAAGCCCCTTCGAGGTCCTGGACACGAAGCCGACAATCCGGGTTGCCAAGTCAGACATATGCTCGCTCCGATGATCCCAGAAGCTCTGGGCCCGAACCTGATAGCATTCCGACAAGGCCCTTGCACGGTGCAAGCAGAAACGACAACAGCACGGCTTCAAGGTCTGATCCTGGATCCGTAAGCCCCTGGAGCGGGTCCTTGAGGATTGGTGCCCATCGTGGACGGGGTACCACCTGTACTACCCAAGCCGCCGGCAGTTCTCCGCATCCTTCAACCTCGTTGTCAAGGCTCGGCGCCATCGGAGCTGAGACAAGGAGGGCCGATCCTTCAAAATCCCACGAGATTGATGAGATGAGCTCATAGGGGCATGCGCCGCAGCTCCGCTAATCCTCTGCTTTCCCACTTGCTACTGTTTAACCGGAGCTAGGCATCGGCCTGAGCAGGAAAGAGCAGAGATACTGGCATGAACAAGCAGAACAGTCCCGAGAATATCGCAGCCCAGACCCCTGGCCTTGGCCGGCGTGACCTCTTGAAGCTGACCGAAGCTGGCGTCGCCGCAATCGGTGCCGGGTCGCTTTTCAATGCTTCCAACGCAAAGGCACAGAATGTGTCAGGCGAATGGGACAAGGTTTTCCCCCGAAGCGAGAACGTTGATCACGAGAAGGTCACTTTCAAGAACCGCTACGGCATCACCCTGGCGGCCGATCTCTACCAGCCGAAAAACCGTGCCAGCAGGAGGCTGGCGGCGCTCGCCATCAGCGGCCCATTCGGCGCGGTGAAGGAGCAGTCGTCGGGTCTCTATGCGCAGAATATGGCGGAACGCGGATTCATCACGCTGGCTTTCGATCCGTCCTATACTGGGGAAAGCGGCGGCGAGCCTCGCAATGTCGCCTCACCGGACATCAATACCGAGGATTTCAGCGCGGCGGTGGATTTTCTCGGCCTGCACCCATCCGTCGATCGCGAGCGTATCGGCGTCATCGGAATTTGCGGCTGGGGCGGCATGGCATTGAATGCCGTCGCCATGGACAAGCGCGTCAAGGCCGTTGCTGCCAGCACCATGTATGACATGACACGCGTCATGTCCCGCGGCTACAACGAGAGCGTGACCGTCGAACAGCGCACGAAAACGCTCGAGCAACTCAGCCGTCAGCGTTGGCAGGATGCAGAAAAGGGAACCCCGGCGTATGGTCCGGTATCCCTCGAACTCAAGGGCGGTGAACCGCAGTTCGTGGTGGAGTACGCCGGCTACTACAAGACGCCCCGCGGCTTCCACCCGAGAGCAATCAACTCCAATGCCTCCTGGACGCTCACAACCCCTCTGTCGTTCATGAACATGCCGCTCCTGACCTACATCGCGGAAATAGCGCCGCGCCCGGTCCTGCTGATCCACGGGGAAAAGGCCCACTCGCGCTACTTCAGCGAGACCGCCTACGCGGCTGCGGCGGAGCCGAAGGAGCTCCTCCTCGTCCCAGGTGCCAACCACACGGATCTGTACGACCGGGTCGACCTGATTCCGTTCGACAAGCTCCAGTCGTTCTTCAATCAACACCTCTCCGCGTGAGCGGCGATATGGAGCCTGAGCCGTTTGGATCAGGCTCCATCAAGGCGAGGAGACAACCGCATGCTGAAGTCGTTGCCGGGTGCCACCATAGGGCCTGCCAGCATCCTATTTTGCCTCTAGCTATGAAAGGAAGAAGTGAATGAAGAGCAGAACCCTGCACACACCCAAGGGCATGCGAGGACTACGACTGCTAGCCATTGCGGGCGCTGCTGCTGTGGTCGCGCTGGGAACAGTCCTGATTCCGGTGCCGCCTGCTGCCGCGCATCACGGGTGGCCCGGCTTCGAAACCGATCAACTCGTCTACATCGCGGGAACGGTCTCTTCGGATGGTGTCTGGGGTAACCCGCACTCGCAGTTCGATGTAACCTTGGACAGCAACCTGCCTGCCGACACTCCCGAACTGGCGCTTCCAGAGCAGTTGCAAGATCCCGAGGACAGCGTCCGGGTCAATGCCGCTCTCTCGTACAAGGGGTCCCACAAGGAACTGGAGGTAATTATCGCGCCGCCAGCTTGGTCGGGCAGGTGGGGCTTGGGCCGTGCGCTGAAGATCGGGGAGCGCTTCCAGGCGGTCGGCTACATCAATCGGACGAATGACGGTCTGTTTCGTCCAGTTGTGTTTTGGTACGGGGATGACAACGTGCCGGTAAACCAGGTGCTCGGTAACACGCTCCCGGTACGAGCGCCGCTGCCGGAGTAGGCTTCCTCGACGGCTGCGAGCACCACCCCGGCCGCTAGGTAGAAGCCGCAGTGCAAGACTCTGAGAATTCGATGTTGTGGACGGTGTTCGGGGCCATCATCGTCGCAGTAAGTGCAGGTGGGGCCTCCACCTTCGCCATCGCACCGGGCAGGATTGAACGGAGTATGCTTGATTTGCTCAACACGTTGCTGATGCTGTTGCAGGGCTCTACGCTCGGCGTGACGGTGCGGAGTGCCCAATACCTTTATCCCGTGCTCGAAGCCATCCACATCCTTGGGATTGCTCTTCTTGTCGGCCCGGCTTTCACCTTCGACCTCCGACTGCTGGGC
>DASQEG010000723.1:0-3112 GCA_035633775.1 Bryobacteraceae bacterium | reverse complement strand
ACGGTGTGTTCAGCAGAAGCACACGCGCGGCCGGCGTCCAGGATGCCTCCAGAGCCTCGGCACTGAGTTCGAAACGTCCGCCTCGGCCGCGGGCGCCGCGAACTCTTCGGACGTCTCCTCCCGCGAGGCGAATGGGGGATTCATACGCGTCGTAGATCGGATCCGGCACGAGTACCTCGTCGCCTTCGCCGATCAACGCCATCAGGGATGCGTAAACGCCAAGGGTGGCTCCGTCCGTGATCAGGATCTCGGAGTCAGCGTCGTAAGAAAGTCCATTGTCACGCAGCAGTTTCGCTGATACTGCCTCCCTCAGCGAACGCTCGCCGCGATTGTCAGGGTAAGCCGTCCTTCCCCCTTTCAAAGCTGCCGTAGCGGCCTCGACGATATGCGGTGGCGTTGGAAAATCCGGTTCTCCGCGCATCAGAGAGATAATCGTGCGGCCTGCTGCACGGAGATCTCGCACTTCCCCAAGGATGTTGTTGACCGCCGTCGGCCTGAGGGCGGTGATTCGGCCAGTGGCAGTGAAGTCGTCAGTTTGCACGGTAACGGTCCATGATCGACCACGTGTCCACCACGATATCGCCACTGCAAGCGTACATTCGGTCGTACAGATTAACCGTGGGGTCGCAATGGGGCGGAATGAACCGTAACCGATCACCGAGGCGCGGCCGTTGCGGCGAATCGTCAAGCAGCACGAAGCTGAACTCGTCCCCCGCCCACTGGTGCCGCGCGCCTTCCAAGCCCTGCACATCGGGTCCAAAAGCCCGGTCTGTCGCGAACGCCTTGAAACCCGCATCGACTGTCACCCGGTCCCGGTGATTGGCACTCACCACCGTGGCCAGCACGGTGAGCGCATGGTCGAACTCCGTAAGTCCGATTCGAGCGTACGCTACGTCCATCAGAGCGTAAGATCCGGGCTGGAGTTCGTCCACCTGCTCAAGTTGTGAATCGAAGGCGTAGGTACCCGTGCTTCCACCGGTGATTACAGGCACCGACATTCCAATTCGTTCCAGCAGTCGCCGCGTATCCGCAGCATGCTGCAATGCAGCAGCGGTGTACTCCGCAACACCGTCCGCGGCGCTCAAGTGGGAAGCGCGGACGGAGTAGGCCTGTAAACCGGCAAAGGTCAGCGCGGTTTCCCTCACGATGCAACCTGCGAGATCGACTGCCGGCTGACCAGGAACACTACCTGTTCGATGGTCGCCAACATCCAGATCCACCAAAACGTTCAGTCGGGTTCCGCGGCTCTTCGCTGCATCCGCGTAGAGGCGCACCTGATCAGGATGGTCGACAACCACGCTTACGCGCGCGACGTCTGCGAGGGCAGCCATTCTGCCGCACTTTGAGCTGGTTGCTACCGGACTTGTGAGCAAGACGTCCTCAACGCCTGACGACACCATAAGCTCCGCCTCACTCACGGTGGCAACGCAGATCCCATCAGCTCCTGCGCGGATCTGATGTTGTGCAATGGCCGCGCACTTATGGGCCTTCGCGTGAGGGCGAAGTCTCTTCCCTGCCCTGGCCATGTGCGTGGCCATGCGCTGAATATTCCGTTCAAACAGCGAAACGTCGAGCAGCAGTGCGGGTGTGGGCAAGTCAGCAATGTTCATCCGGTTGCCTCCTGAACCCGGGGCAGCAGATGTTTCTGGACCTTGCCCAGAGCAGTCCGCGGGAGAGAATCAACGCGCATAATCGAGCGAGGGACTTTAAACGACGCAAACTCGGATCTGCAGCGCTCCTCCAATTCCTCGAGGTCGAGCGAAGAATCGCACACTACGTAGGCAACCGGAACTTCTCCTCGTACCCTGTCCGGGGCTCCGGTGACGGCCGCCTCTGCAACACCGTCCAGACCGGCGAGGAACTCCTCGATCTCACGTGGGTAGATGTTAAACCCGCCCGAGATAATCAGGTCGCTACGGCGGCCCTCCAGGGTGTAGTAACCGTCTGGGGAACGGCTCCCGATGTCACCGGTCCGAAAGTATCCGTCCACGAACGCTGCCTGCGTGGCCTGCCCATTCCGCCAGTAACCGGCAAAAACGTTAGGACCGCGTACAAAGAGTTCGCCGCTTGCTCCATTTGGAAGCACATCACCCTCAGGACTCCGCACCTGAACCGAAACTCCAGGCAAAGGCAGACCTACTGAACCCGGGCGGCGCTCCCCGATGTAGGGGTTACTGATGTTCATCAGCGTCTCGGACATTCCATATCTCTCGAGGATCGTGTGCCCGAAGCGGGAGCGAAATTCTTCCAGAACCTGTGGCGCAAGGGGCGCTGAGCCTGAGACAAACAAGCGCATGGAGCGTCCAATGTCACGCGCCGCAGCCTCGTGGATGTCCAGCAGCCGCACGTACATCGTGGGGACGCCAAAGAACACCGTCGGTCGATAGTCCGCGAACTCCTCGTCGGCTCGGCGATGATCGAAACGTTCGAGCAGACGGAGTCGGCACCCCGACAAGAACCAGCAGTGCAGCCCGTTTCCCAGCCCATGCACATGAAACAAAGGAAGTGCGAGCAGCAAACGATCTTCGGCTCCAATTTGCCAACATGCGTTCAGATTGATCGCGTTCGTCGCAAGGTTGTTGTGAGTGAGTACGGCGCCTTTAGAAGTGCCTGTCGTGCCCGACGTGTAGATGATCGTGGCGGGATCATCGCCGTCCAGCGTGACACGTGAATCCAGGTCGGGTGGACAACTTCGGGCTTCTGCAGCGAGTTCGGCGATCTGCCACACCTGTGAAGCCGGCGCGGGGGATGCACCCTCTACCACCATTGCAACGGGCTCGGCGTCACCGAGGATGTGCTTGACCTCGCGCTCCTGATACAGGATGTTGATGGGGACGAAGACCACCCCATTCGCTACACAGGCCAGGTAGAGGTCGATCATGTCGACGCTGTTCCTCAGATAGACGCACAGCCGGTCGCCTCTGGTCAGCCCGCGACGCGTCAGAACATTCGCCATCCTGCGACTTCGCCTGTAAACCTCCTCGAACGGGATGACATGCAGGCCTCCACCGGCATCGTAAAACTCGAGCCCCGTTGCCGATCCGCTTTTCAGAACGGTGAGTTCAAAGAGGTGGTTGAGGTTCATCAGCGCGTTGCAGCCATTCTATAAGCC
>DASQEG010000722.1:0-3785 GCA_035633775.1 Bryobacteraceae bacterium | reverse complement strand
TGTTCGGCTACGGCGTGAGTCGCTGTGCAAACGCCGGACTCTCGTAGACGACCCGCCCGTCGACGACGGTCCGAAGTGGCTCGATGTCACGAATCTTCTCAACCGGGCAGTTCAGGAAATCTTCCTCGATGATCACCAGATCGGCCAGTTTGCCGGATTCGATCGATCCTTTAATCTTCTCTTCGAATCCGTTGTACGCTCCGTTGATCGTCCACATGCGAAGTGCTTCTTCCCGAGTGATGCGCTGCTCGGGATTGATCTCGGCGCCACTTACGGTCTTGCGCGTGATTGCCATCCACATGCCATAGAAAGGGTGGTACGGATTGATTGATCTTCTGGGATCGAAACGTATCATAAGGTCGGACCCACCAACTATCGTGAGGCCCTGGTCAACCAGGATTCGAAAGGGAAGGAAGTGACTCATCCGCTCCGGTCCGAACACATCTTTCAATGCGTCTCCATCGGCGTGCAGCCACGCAATCTGACTGTCGAATACCACACCCAGCGCTTTAGCACGACCCACAGCTTGGGCGTTAGGGAAGTTGGCATGCATCACATTGAAGCGTCGGTCGCGAATCGGCTTGATCTTATCGGCGGCTTCGTACGCTTCCAGTAGAAGGTCCAGAGCTCCCCCACCGGTTGCATGAGCGGTCATTTGCCAGCCCAGTTCATTGGCGACACGCGCCATGGAAAACAGGTTCTCTCGAGAAACCGAGAGGACGCCGCGATAATCAGGATCCGAATAGCCGTAAATGCGTGTGTTCTTGCCGTACGGCTCACGAAGGTACGCCGTACCGATAAGGATGCCGCCGTCCACAGTTGTCTTGAGTGGACCGACTTTCAGCCATTCGTCGCCCCATCCAGTCACGGCGGGAATGCGCCTGATCTCTGCTTCCACATCCGCCGGAGTACCTGCAGCGGTGATGTAATAAGTAAGGTTCGTGCGTACCCGCATCTCACCGTTGCGGTGTACCTCCTGATAGGCGCGAAAACCTTCAGGGTTCTGCAGACGGTCGAACACGGTGGTAATTCCCGCGCGGTTGTAGGCCTTGTGCATCTCCCGAATCGCCCAGGTCAGGTCCGCGTGAGTGCGAGCACGGCTCTGACGGAACCTGCCCAGCAGGTCGGGCGCCCCAAGAACGAGTCCTGTCGGCTCGCCGTTCGCATCCTTGATGATCTTGCCGTTCTTAGGCTCGGGAGTATTGCCGTCAATCTTCGCCTGCGCCAGAACTACGGAATTCAGGACGCTGGCGTAGCCGTTGTCGCACATCGCGGGATGACCTGGCGCGGCTACGTCCAGTTCCTGCCTGGTGGGATAGCGCCGTTCCCTGAGTCTGGATGCATAAACCTTCGGCACGAAGATCAAGCGATCTCGTGGTGCGGACTTAGCCTGCTGACGTATGTACGCCTGAATTTCCGGGATGGATCCGAGACTGGGAACGGGTCCATCCTGTTCCGCGAGCGCTGCGCCAACCGGATGTCCATGGCTCTCGATCATCCCCGGGAGCACGGTTCGCCCGTTCAAGTTGATGACCGTCGTTGCAGGGCCTCGCAACTTCAGGATTGCGTCGTCAGCTCCCACACCAATGAAGCGGTTGCCGCGAATAGCAACAGCTTGAGCAACGGGCTCGGAATCGGAGACAGTGACGACCTTCCCGTTGTGGTAGATGGTATCGGCAGGTTGCGCGCTGACGACTGCTGCTGCCGCTACAGCAAGGATTAAGATGTTCACCACGTTGCAAGTATGCTACACGCGCCAACCCACCGGTGCTCGACGGTGAACTGCGATCAGAGCTCCTGGGGCGACGCGGATTCGATCGCAGCATTGGGCGACGGTCAGACCCGTGATCACCGCCAACGTATCCGCGACCCCTGCCGCGCCGCCTCATGCACCTGCTGGTCGGAGTGTTCTTGCACAATCTCCAGTGCAGGGCGCCTTGCAGATGCTGTGGAGATCCTGTTCCAATAAACTGGACGGATGGCACTCAAGTTCACAACTTCGTATGTCGAGGATTCACTGGCACTGTTCCGGTACTACAAAACCCTTGCAGAACGTGCGATGGAGCAGGTCACGGACGAACAACTCTTCACCGCGCTCGATGAGGAAGCGAACTCGATTGGGCTCATAGTTAAGCACATGACGGGCAACATGCGGTCCCGGTGGACGGACTTTCTGGATACCGATGGCGAGAAGCCGGACCGCAATCGCGACAGTGAGTTTGTAGATCCGCCAGCAACGCGCGAAGCGCTACTTAAGCTCTGGGAAGAGGGCTGGGAATGTACGTTCCGGGCTCTGGAGCCACTCTCGGACGCCGATCTCGGACGGACAGTGATGATCCGTGGCGAAGCGCACTCCGTGATGCAGGCAGTGAACCGGCAAGTCGCGCACTACGCACATCATGTGGGGCAAATCGTATTTCTCGCAAAGCATCTGGCCCGGGACCGGTGGCAATCTCTGAGCATTCCTCGTAATCGTTCGGCGGAGTTCAGCCACAGGGTGGCGGCTGGCGAACTCAGCCAGAGGTGATTGCTCAAAGTCGTTCGCCGTCCCGGATCTGGCTTTCACCCATTGCCGGCTTCAGAGTGCCGGTCAACGTTTCGCCCTGCGCCTGGAACACAAACGTGCTCTCGCGCGTCTGTCCGCCGGGAGTCTCGTACTTCGCGTTCCACGTTCCATCAGCCTCGGCCGCAAATGCAGCCAGCGCCATCAATGCAACCGCTGCCTTAGGTCACAATACCGTCGCGTCGGGTTCGAGCTTACGGCGGCGCACAGCCGTCAGCGAGTAGTGACGCATCTCAGCAATTTCCCGCAGAAATCCACGAATCTCCGCCAGGAACGGCGGAAAGTGCGGACCTTTGCGGAAGCCGAGCATGTGTTCATCGGTTGAGCGCCATTCAATGCGCAACGTCCAGGAGTTCATGTCCTCCTCGCACTGCGTCAGCTCATAGGCCAGACACTCAGGAGCTGCGTCCAGATGCAGTGCAGCTCTGGAGTACGCGCTTACGAGTTCCTGACCGCGGCCCTCGTCGGCAACGGCGTAACGAATGTATTCGACGGTCAACGGGCTGCTCCCTGCCAGCCTGCGACCGTGAAGGCGAACGTCGGAGGGTGCTTCTGATTTATCGCAAGATCGATCCACAACATCGCCATGGCTTCAAGGTAACGAGCGTTCCGCAACGGCCCGACGTCTACGGGACGCAAACCGGCTGCGGAGATCAGCTTCGCTGCCACTTGTTTCGCTTCCAAACTGTCACCACAGAAAAGCCCGTCCGCGGCACGACCGTCGACCTCCGTGCCAAGCAGACCCGCTCCAATGGAGTTGAATGCCTTAACGACGAACGCCGCGGGAGCGAGTGCCTGAATCTGCTCAGCGGCCGAGCTACTTCCGGACGTCACGAGCCCGTCCAGTCTCTCGTTTACAGGATTGGTGCAGTCAATGACGACCTTACCGCCTAAATCCCCACACGACTGTACGGCTGCCTCAGCTGCGGACCACGGCACGCAAAGGGCAACTACCTCGGCTCCGCGTACTGTTTCTGCACAGTTCTGCCGACCGGCAACTCTCACGTCGTGTGCTGCGCTCTTCCACAATTGCGTGAGCTTGGCACCTACATTTCCGGATCCAACAACGCCGATGACCATACAATGAGCTTGCCATAGGAGTTATGGTCGGGCAAGACGGCACCTTTCTGTAACTATGGCGCCCGAGTTGACTAACCACATGCGCCGCGAAGACTGTCCCGTGAAGATAGCTGTCGACGTGATCGGGGGAAATGGAAGCCCC
>DASQEG010000721.1:0-6239 GCA_035633775.1 Bryobacteraceae bacterium | reverse complement strand
GGTATGGACCCTGAATCAGGGCGATGGCACCGTCACTCGCGTGGATACGAAGAAGAAGGCCGCAGTCGCTCAGATCGAAGTGGGTGTGCCGGGAGGAGGCGGCGAGATCTCGTACGGGAACGGATCGGTTTGGCTAACCGTGTTCCAGATCCCGCTGACGCGCATCGACGCTGAAAAGAACGAGGTCGTTCAGCAATGGACGGGTCCGGGCGGAGACGCAGTTCGGGTAGGGCACGGTTCTGTGTGGCTGTCCAACCTGCGCGAACAGAACGTCTGGAGGCTGAGCCTCAAGCAGCCGTAACGCGCTGCCCAGTCCGGGTTCGAAGCAAAGGCAGGTCACTGCCCAGCGCGCCACGGCATTTTCACCACGATCTCGGTTCCGGTGCCGCGCACCGTGTTAATCGTGACTGTGCCGCCAAGCACGCCTGCGCGTTCCTGCATGCTGATGAGACCTAGACCTCGGGCTCCGCGCACCGCGTCGCGATCGAATCCGGGGCCGTCATCCTGGATGGTCAGAACTAGTGAATCCGCGATGTGGGACAGACGCACTGTGACCAACGCTCCAGGCGCATGCTTCACCACGTTGCGCAGAGCTTCCTGCGTGATACGGTACAACGCTGTTGCCGTCTCTACCGGCAGCCGTCCTGGGAGAGGGCTGATCGCGAGGCGCACACCGAGATCGTTTGCTGCTTCAAGTTCTTCCACTAAGACCCGGAGCGCGGGTTCGAGTCCGAGGTCTTCGAGCATGGACGGGTGAAGCCGATGGCTGAGATTGCGGACCAGCTCGGAAAGCGCCGCGAGGTCCTCACGGATGCGCTCCACCTCGGCCATTACTTGCTGGGTGAGCCCAGCGCTATTTCGCAGATGTACGATTTTGGTCTCGACGAGAGCGAGCCGCTGGCTGAGGTCGTCATGTAACTCTCTCGCGATTCGGCGCCGCTCTTCCTCTTGTGCAGTCAGGAGGCTGGCCGCAAGCGCCCGCAACTCGTCTTTCCTACGATCGAGTTCGGCGCCCGTATGCGCCACTTGCCCCTGCAGCCGGGCGCGTTCCTGCTGCTCCAGCTCACGGCGCCGTTGTTCGACGAGCAGCCGCTCAGTGTCGTCGCGCAGAACCTTGGCAAACCCGCGCAGTTCGCCGCGATCGTCGAGGATTCTGTGCGTTGCCCATCGTGCGAAGAAGCGGCTTCCGTCGCGTCGTACCAGCCACTGCTCGGCCTCTACCTTGCCCAGCGCTACGGTACGAGCGAGCTCCTGCTCGACATAACCCTGCTCGCGATACTCCGCAGGGAATAGAGTCGCGACGTGCTGACCCAGGATTTCCTGCTGGCGATACCCAAAAAGGCTTTCGGCGCCGGAGTTCCAACTTGTGATCCTGGCGTCGGGATCGACATCAAAGAGGGCGTGGTCGCTAACAGTCTCGATGAACAGGCGAAGGCGCTCCTCGCTTGCCCGGATCGCATCCTCCGCGTTCTTTCGCTCGGTGAGGTCGCGAAGTACTTTGGCGAATCCACGCGGCTGGCCCTGGTCATCGCGGAGGAGCGTCATCACACCGGACGCCCAGAAACGGGAGCCGTCCCGCTTCAAATGCCAACGCTCGTCAGTAGCTCGCCCTTCCAGGATTGCACATTCCAGTTCGCGCTGGACCTCACCTCTTTCACGGTCTTCCGGGGTGAAGAGAATGTCGCCGGGCTGCCCCAGGCTCTCGGATTCCGGATACCCCAGCGTACGCTCGGCCCCGATGTTCCAGCCTGTGATGTGGTTGTCGAGGTCATACGTGATCAACGCGTAATCGAATACGCACTCGATTAGAAGTTCGAAGTGCTCGCGCTGCTCTCGTTGATCGCCACTACCAGCACGGCGCTGTCCGGGTGAGTTCCTGGCAAGATTAGACGCGGTCGCGTTCTCTGGCGTGCTCAAAGCGGGCTCCCTGCTGACATCGTTTGCACAAGCAGCACGTCAGCAACTCGGAGTCCTGAGATGTGGCCGATGCGATTTGGATACTGCGTCCAGTACGCAGCTCAATTGTACCGCAATCAGGCCTCAGTAGAGTACACCTGCACTTGTGAAGCGTACGTCAGCAAGTACCGTCAGGCCGCATCCGGGGCGCCGGAGCTAAACCGCTCCGGCTGGCCAGGGTACGGACTCAATGGTGGGGAGCAGACTCAAAGCCGGAGCAGCCGCTGATCGGCGTAACCTTCAGGTTCAGGTCAGCGTGCTGCGGGTGCCCACAGTCGTCTATCAACGACTCCGGTGCTTCCATGGTGGAGCGCATTTGAATGATCTGCGGCGTCGGTACATGCGTCTCGCCAAAATGGACGCAGAGTCCGCATTGTCCCTCATGTACGTGCAACATGTTGTACCTCCGCAAAATGGACGATTTGGCTCTCGAATTGTGACACGTAGAATCACAAGCATTGCCGCTCGACCACGTCGGTCGCGATGCAAAGCTCTAGCGAGGAACGATCGTTATCTGCCCGCTCCGCTCTACGACGGCATACTTGATCTGTTCCAACCGCTCCAGTCCCTGTAACTCCCGCGCTGCCTCCATAACATCGTCTTCGTCCAGACGTAGCCGCTTCATACGATCGGTCAATGCCTTGCCATTCTCGACCACAATCACGGGCAACCCATCGACCCACCGTTCGAATGACGGATACCGCACCTTCAGCATCGACAACAGAACGTTCAGACTCACCAGAGTAAGCACCAGGAGAAAGCCGCTGGTCATCGAGCTGTCGGTATCGACGAGGGCCTGCTGAATCGTTTCGCTCAGAATGAGCAGCAACACAAGGTCGAATGTCGTAGTCTCGGCGAGCGTACGCTTGCCCGCAATCCTAAAAACGAGCAGCAGGAAAACATAAACGGCAAACCCGCGAAATACGGTGTCCATGGGTCCTCTACTCTCTCCATCATGGGTATATAAACTGCCACAGATGGAGCTCAGGGCCGTTCACAATGCCAACACTTGATTTCAGCGGACCGACCTTCTCAGGGCGGAACAATAATGTGACAGCGGACGCGTCGGGCCGTGAGGACATAGGAAAGGCGTAGACTATGCGATCCGCCGATAGTACGCGGTCGCGCGGCTCCGGGTGCATGCCATCCACTGAGACACTATCCAGGAACCCCCGACTGATCCACAGCCGTGCAACGCCGTCGCGGGCTGCCGTTGGAGCAAGGTGCACCTGCAGCCTCGACTCACGGTGTCGGCGCTCGAAACGTTCGTACTCCACCCGTATATCGCTTCCCTGCTGACCAGCGACTTGAGAACTCAGCGCGCCACCACCGAAGGCTCCACTCAGCGCAGCTCCCAAAAGAAGGGCTACGGCCACCCAACCTATGGATTGAAGGCGGCCTTCCCTGCGCTCATGCTCCAGGTCCTCGTTGAGGTCCAAGTCTCCGATGCGCCGCAGCTCCGACATAATGGCATCCTCTCCTCACCGTTGCTACGACTTGAATGCGCGCCCGGTGTTAGCCTCGATCGCGCGACTCACGACGAATGACGCCGATCGAGGTCTCGTCCACCGAAATGGGTTCAGCAACACGCCGCCGTCGTCCGCAACTTACGCAGCTGCAGCCGTGCCTCGTCACCATTTGGACCTCCCGGTAACAGGGACTACGTTCAGCGCCGGATTGTCACACCAATCGCAAGTAGATACGCTGTTCCCGGCCGATAACAGTGGCAGCGTCTGCGCGTCCGCGGCCGGAGACGAGGCGATCGAGACTCTCTGCCATGGCCGATGGTCTGGTGGAAGTGCCGATCTCGTCGCCCGGCGGACGATCGCGTCATGCCTGGCTCCGCACGCGTTCTGGTTGACAGACAGTCGGTGTCTCTGTACATTGTACATAGACGGTATACAATGAAGCAGGCGCTTCCACCTTTACGCATTGATCTGGGTTCGCCCGTCCCGGTGTACCGGCAGATCGTCGATACGCTGCGTGCGTTGTTAGTGAGCGGCGACCTCCAGCCCGGAGACCCACTTCCGCCTGTGCGCCAGATCGCGCTTGCACTCGGCATTCATTTCAATACAGTTGCCGAAGCATACCGCATTCTTGCCGATGAGGGCTGGCTCGATCTAAAACGTCGCCGTGGCGCTGTCGTTATCGAGCGGCAGCCTGCCCGGCCGCTTCAGCCGACAGCTGATAAGGCCTCATTCAGTCGCCGCATGCGAGAGCTGGTCGCCGAAGTGCAATCGAAAGGCTTACCCCCGAAGTTCATCGCGCGTGAGTTAAGGCTTCTTGCGGAGGCAGTAGACCAATGACCGAAGGCTTAGTTGGATCGCTGGTTGTGCTGTTCATCGCTGCCGTCAGCCACGCTCAGGCCTTTTTGGCTCGGCCCGAACTGTTCTTTGCGGTCACGGTGGAGGCCGACTTTCGAAAGAGCGTCACGGCGCGGCGCGTTATTGCCTGGTATGGGGTCGGGGGCTGGTTGGGAACTGCCGGCTGCCTCGCGTTAATGGCGACGGCACAGTTATCTGTTGCCACGGTGACCTTCCTGGTCGCCGTCATCTGGCTCGCGGCTTTCTTTGTCGCGCGCCGAGCAACGATTCCATCTGCGTCCAGGCCGACGACTTTACGTGAAGCATCGCTGAGGGTGCAGGACTACGAACCCGCTCGCGCCGCCCTTGCCCAGGCATGGGGGCCCGCAGTGATCGTCGTTGTGAAGGCAATCTGGGTCTACTGTCACTGGGATCAGGTCGCGGATCGCATTCCCGTGCATTGGGGGTTGAACGGTCCGGACCGCTGGGTGGATCGTAGTCCGATGGCAGTCTATGGATCTCTTGCCTCGATCGGATCGATCAGTCTCCTGATCGCATTTAGCGGCTATGCGACGCTCTTTCGTTCCCGCACCATTTCTGCATCCGGCCCAGCCGCCGGCTCCGAACGGATGAACCGCAGGATTGGCTTTTTCGGTGCGCTTACGTTGGCTTACGTGCTGGCAATTGCCCTGCCACCCATTGAAGGCGTTCTTCCTGCGGTGCCGTTTGCGCCTGCGTTGATCGCGGTCGCAGCGATGGGCATGGTGCTCGCTTTGGTGTACTCGGGACAAGGCGGGACGCGGATGTCTGAGTCGCAGAGTCTCTTGAACCATCCCCCGGTGGGAGATCGAACGCCGGACGACTTTTGGAAGCTCGGGATGTTTTACTACAACCCGGACGATCCGTCATTCATCGTCGAGAAGCGCTTCGGGATCGGCTGGACCTGGAACTTCGGGCACCGGTGGTCCTGGGTTGTCGTGCCGGCTGTGATCCTGGCTATGCTCCTGCCACTACTTGTTCGCTAGCAGGATTCCGACGATCAGTTGCAGTTGTTAGTGCGCTGTTCATCCACTTGCAACGTAAATCGACCCGGTCACGCAGGTTGCGGGGCGGCTGGCCCGCCTCAAGTCGCATTCAGTTCGGTTTGCCAGGATGCTGTGTATAAGCCACGTGAGACACTGGCAACGTACCGTCGCAATGCCGGAATCGCTGGACTTTCGTGAACCTCTGCTAGTGAATGCGGTTGGGCATGCTGCGGGCATGCTCATATTTGGGCTTTTGCTACTCGTACTACTGCGTGACCATCGCCTCTGGACTGCCAAACGGGGCTGGCTTGCGCCCCTTGCCGCTTTGCTTGCCATGGTTTGGAACGGCGGCTCCCTGGCCGCACTGGCCGGCTCTGTATCCGGTAAGTGGAGCGCCAGTCTTCCCACCGGAGTTGGGTTCGCAGCTCTAAGTCTCCTGCCGGCTGTATTGCTTGCGATCTCACTGGGGACGGAATCCATCGCAATCCAGCGAATTGGCTGGACCTTCGGTGCGGCCGCTGCGGCGATGCACCTGGTGGAGAGCTTCGCGGGGGAGACGTTTCACCGGGCTGCGTTGCTGCTGGTCACGTTTGGATTTGTTCTATTGCCTGCCCTGGCCGTGTACTCGCTTCGGCGGCAACAGCAGTCGGTCGGCCGGGTTCTGGTTCCCATGGCTCTGGTGCTGTTCGCGGCTTCGTTCGTGCACTTCGGTGATACTCACGCAGTCCACCCCTGGACGACCGAACTGGCGATTCACCATGCCGGGATTCCGCTGGCACTCTACGTCGTTCTGCAGGAATATAGATTCCTTCTGCTTGATGTGTTTCTTCGCGCGCTGGCGAGCGCATCGCTCGCGGCGCTGTTCACGATCGGGCTGCTATGGGCAGATAGTCAGGGGCGCCTGCATCAAGCTGCGTTTGCCAACCCGTTTTACGCCGGTCTGGCGATCGTTGCG
>DASQEG010000720.1:0-11834 GCA_035633775.1 Bryobacteraceae bacterium | reverse complement strand
GAGGGATCGGAGAATTGCGGTGAGATACGGTGAAGACCTGACAATCCGTACAGCGATTACTGGCCTTCGCTCATTCTCGCAGCCCAGCGAAGAAAGCGCAAGAGGTCGCGCTTGCTTTGCCACGTGAATTTCCAGAATGCAGCAAGGCCGATTGACGAGGCCGGAATCCCGGAGTAGGTCTCGATACGCCAGCGCAGATACGGGCTGCGCCAGGGCGTCAGTCGATATCCGCGGGTCGCCTTCCAAAGGAAGCGCAGCATCAACGGACGGCGGCCGACTCTCGCGAACTGCCTGCCCCGACCGGCGTTGCGTAGTAGCCGCTGCGGGTGCGCACAACCGGACGGTTCGGGCCGTTGGCTACCACTCGGATGGTCCGGAAGGTGCCGTCGAGCGAGGGATTCGTGGGCGAGTACGTGATGATGTACTGGTTGCGAATCTCGTGTGCCATGGATACGGCTATGGACTGGACCTCGTCAGCCGTTTCCGGAAACACAGCGCTGCCGCCCGATGCTTTCGCGAGCGCCTCCATCGCGCGTTTGGCTTTCTTCGCTTCGCGCTTATCCTCATCGCTGAGAATGCCGATAAAGTACAGCAGCACTTCCGAGTCGTGCGCCTTCTGAACGAGTTTCTCCAGTGTCACCAAAGTGCTGGCGGTATCATTGCCGTCCGTGACGACAAGCAGCACTTTCTTGTCGTGCCTGCCCTTCTTCTTCACGAAGTCAATGGTCGTACTAAGCGCATCGCGCATCGCAGTAGGACCACGGGAATCGATCTTCGTCAGAGCTTCCTCGAGCCGCCGGATGTCATTCGTGAACCCCTGACTGTCGTCATAGGCTTCATCGTTGAAGTTTACGACCACCACCTCGTCGGCAGGGTTGGACTTCTGCACGGCGGCCAGTGCCGCGGTCTCTACTTTGCGGCGCTTGTCGCGCATGGATCCGCTGTTGTCGATAACCAGCCCGAGCGATACCGGCACGTCCTCGCGACGGAACATCTTGATCGGCTGTTCAACGTTGTTCTCGAAGACCTTGAAAGCTGATCGCGGCAATTGGGTCATCAGGCGACCGTTCTTGTCGGCCACGCTCGCGTGAAGTACGACCAGCCGTGTATCGGCCCGAAAGGTAGTCTCGTCGTCACTCTTCGCCTGAGCCTGCAGGAACGCAGCCGTTGTGAGAAGAGCCGCGATGAATTTACTGCGTCGGTGCATAGTAGCCAAGCCGATAGAACGCTTTCAGCGGCGGCAAACCGCGAGG
The DNA here is from genome assembly GCA_035633775.1 of Bryobacteraceae bacterium. Taxonomy (GTDB): domain Bacteria; phylum Acidobacteriota; class Terriglobia; order Bryobacterales; family Bryobacteraceae; genus JAWXCM01. The sequence goes on along the minus strand of DASQEG010000720.1, from coordinate 10,581 downwards.
CTGCTTCAGCTTCACCTGAACCTTTCGATATTTCCCGTCCCGGGTCTGATTAGCGGGTGTATAGCCAAGGACGTACTGGTTGCGAAGTTCGATACCGATCTTAGCGGCGATATCGGGAAGTTCATTCACATTTTCCACGGGGAAGTGCCGTCCCCCGGTCGACTCGGCCATCTCATTCAACAGACCCGGCCCGGCAAGCTCTTCCGCCGTGCGGCCGCGGCCTCCCAGAGGCTCATAGATTCCGATCGCGTAAACCTGAACGTCGGCCTCGCGAACCGCGTTGCGGATCTCGCTCTCCGTGTAGCGGCTGGAGTTATCTCCTCCGTCGGAAAGGATAATGATCGCCTTGCGCGGGTTGCGGGCCTTCTTCATGTGATTCATCGCCAGGTAGACGCCGTCGAGCAAAGCGGTCCTGCCCTTCGCATTGGTGAAAGTCAGGCGGTTCTGGATCTCTTCGGTGTTCGTCGTAAACGGCACCACCAGTTCGGGCCGGTCGTTGAAGTGGATGAGAAAGAATTCGTCTTCGGGATTCGCAGTCTTGAAGAGCTGTACGGCGGCCTGACGCGACTTTTGCAGCTTGTTGCTCATACTGCCGCTGGCATCGAATACGAGGCCGATCGAGAGGGGAGCATCCTCGCTCGAGAACTGGCTGATCTCCTGCTTGACCTTGTCTTCGAAAAGCTGAAAATGCTCTGGATCAAGACCTGTGACGAACCGGTTCATCGGATCCGTCACAGTGACGTTGATCAGAACGAGCTGCGTTTCCACCCGGATGGCAGACTCGCGACCCTCTTTCACCTCGGCAGACTCTTTCGAGGGCCGAACCCGGGGTTCGATGTTGACGCGCTCGTTTGAAGGAGGCGCCTCCTTCTTGTCCTCGGCACCCGCTGTGAATGCAGCCGCCGCCATCAAAATCAAGGTGCATGTGTAAGCGGTGTATTTCACAGCCAAGCTCCTGTTCGAGAGCGCACTTTCTCTCTCATTATATAGACGAGCAGCGTGCTAGAATCGAACGTGCCGACGAGAATACTCGGTGTCATTCCCGCACGGTTCGCCTCCAGCCGATTTCCCGGAAAAGCTCTCGCCACCATAGCTGGCCGCCCGATGATCCAGCACGTTTTCGAACGGGCCAGCCGGTCGCGGTACCTTCACGGACTCGTCATTGCGACTGATGACGACAGGATCGCCGCCGCAGCCCGAGCATTCGGTGCGCCCGTAAGAATGACGCGTTCTGATCACCCGTCCGGTACAGATCGAGTGGCCGAAGTGGCCTCCGCCGACACCGCCGAGCTGATCGTCAACATACAGGGCGATGAGCCGCTGATCGATGCCGATGCCCTCGACTCCGCCATCCTTGCCATGCTCGGTGATGCAGGGTATGCGATGGGCACACTCGTGAAGCGGATCGAGAACGGGTCAGAGGTCGACAATCCGAACGTTGTGAAGGCGGTAGTCGCCAATGACGGCCGAGCCCTGTACTTTTCCCGTTACCCTATTCCTTACGGAAGGCCCGACGGAGACCCGCCCGTCAGGTACAAGCACATCGGGCTCTACATCTACCGCCGCGAGCTTCTGCTGCGGTATCCGGATCTTCCGCAGGGTCCGCTGGAACGGGCCGAACGACTGGAGCAGCTGCGCGCTCTGGAACACGGCTACGGTATTCGCGCTGTCGAAACGGATTATGAGTCGCTCGGGGTAGATACGCCCGAGGACCTCGAACGGCTTTCCTCGATTTTCGAAGCTTCTCTTTCACTCCATGGCTAAGTACATCTTTGTGACCGGCGGTGTTGTTTCTTCTCTCGGCAAGGGCATTGCCGCCGCCAGCATCGGCTTTCTGCTTGAGAGCCGCGGTCTGCGAGTCACTCTTCAGAAGTTCGATCCCTACCTTAACGTGGATCCGGGCACCATGAGTCCCCTGCAGCACGGCGAGGTCTTCGTCACCGACGATGGCGCAGAAACAGACCTCGATCTGGGCCACTACGAACGGTTTACTCACGCTCCTCTGACCCAGGCGAACAACGTCACCTCAGGGCGTATTTACGAGACGATCATCGCCCGTGAACGGCGGGGCGACTACCTCGGCAAGACGGTGCAGGTGATTCCGCACGTCACCAACGAGATCAAAGCGGCAGTGCGAAAACTGTCGGCTGACGTGGACGTAGTCATCGTGGAGATTGGCGGCACCATCGGCGATATTGAGTCACTGCCGTTCGTGGAAGCTATCCGCCAGCTCCGGCATGAAGTCGGCCGTGAAAACGCGATGTTCGTTCACGTCACGCTGGTGCCATGGATCGCCGCAGCACACGAACTGAAGACGAAGCCAACCCAGCACAGCGTGAAGGAACTGCGTGAGCTCGGCATCCAGCCCGACGTTCTCCTCTGCCGATGTGAGCGTCCGCTTGCCCCAGAAGTGAAGGAGAAGATCGCGCTGTTTTGCGATGTGGACGTGGAAGCAGTCATCACGGCGCGCGACGTACAGTCCGTCTACGAAGTGCCGCTGGTGTTCGCCGAGCAGGCTGTGGACGAATACTGTCTTCGTGTTCTGAAGCTGAACGCCGGACCTCGCGACGTGTCTCGCTGGGCCGAGATGGTGCGCAGGCTGAAGAATCCCGAGGGCGAGGTGCATATCGGTCTGGTGGGCAAATACGTCGAGTATGAGGATTCCTACAAGAGCCTGAAGGAATCGCTTCTGCACGGCGGGCTTGCTCACGGAGTGAAGGTACAGATCAGCTGGATCGAAGCTCAGGACCTTCAGTGGCCTTCATGTGCGAAGGAGCTCAGCATATACGACGGCATTCTTGTGCCCGGCGGGTTTGGCAAGCGCGGCGTTGAAGGAATGATACACGCCATCCGCTATGCGCGCGAGAATCGCGTTCCATATTTTGGCTTCTGCCTCGGCATGCAGACGATGGTCATCGAGTACGCACGGAACGTCTGCGGACTCGAGAAAGCAAATTCGACCGAGTTCGACAATGCGACGCCGCATCGTGTGATCTACAAATTGCGCGAGCTGAAGGGCGTGGACGAACTTGGCGGTACGATGCGGCTCGGCGCGTATCCGTGCCGTCTGGCGGAAGGCAGCTTCGCTCGTCAGTCTTATGGAACAGCGGAGATCAGCGAACGGCACCGGCACCGCTACGAGTTCAATCGTGAGTTCGAGTCACTTCTGACCGAGCACGGCCTGAGACTGACCGGCCAGACACCCGATGGTATGTACGTAGAGATCTGCGAGGTCGAAGATCACCCGTGGTATCTGGGCTGTCAGTTTCACCCTGAGTTCAAGTCAAAGCCGCTGGAGCCGCATCCCCTGTTCGAAGCCTTTGTCGGTGCAGCCGTCCGGCAGCGGAACCTTCGTAGCGAAGGGGCTGCTCAGCGCCGCCTGACCCATGCCGGTTGAGTTCGGCGCAGGACGCCCGCTCGGACTCATTGCCGGCCCTTGCGTAATTGAATCCGAAGAGCATGTGAGGTTCCTTGCTTCGTCCATTCGCAAGATCGCGGGCGAGTTTGTGTTCAAGGCGTCGTTCGATAAGGCGAATCGCAGCAGCGCCGCCTCTTATCGCGGGCCTGGCCTCAGCGAAGGAGTGCGAATCCTCGGCGACCTGCGGCGGGACGGCTATACCGTTCTCACCGACATACACGAGCCTGGCCAGGCGGAAAGAGTAGCAGAAGCCGCTGACGTTCTCCAGATCCCTGCATTTCTGTGCCGCCAGACCGATCTGCTGATTGCTGCCGGACGCACCGGACGCATCGTGAACATCAAAAAGGGTCAGTTCGTTGCACCCGATGACATGCGGCACGCACTCGAAAAGGTGCGGTCAACGGGCAATGATCGGGTGCTGCTTACCGAGCGCGGATCGTCGTTCGGTTATCACAACCTCGTGGTCGACATGCGTGGGCTCGTCCTGATGCGCAAGTTTGGCGTACCGGTGATCTTCGATGCTACCCATAGCGTTCAGTTGCCCGGTGCTGCCGGCTCGCAGTCGGGCGGACAGCCTGAGTTCATTGAGCCGCTCGCCTCTGCTGCGGTCGCGACCGGAGCTGTCGACGGAGTGTTTGTCGAGGTTCACCAGGAGCCGTCCCGCGCCCTCTCGGATGGCGCGAACGCCCTGCGTCTTGACCGCCTGGCATTGTTCCTCGAGCGTGTCCGACGCATCGCGGCCGCGGTTAGCGGCGAGCCCTGGTCAGGGCGTTAAACGGGCGCGTGGCTAGACTGCGCGTTTCATCGCAACGGCGGCCGCGTCGATGAGAACTCGCATCACGCCTGAGGGCCCGCGGTACAGTTCCATGAACCGATCGATCGGCATCGCCTGGCGCTCCAGTGCATCATCGGTCGGACGGAACGTAGAGAGTTCATAGCTATCACTGGCGTAAAAGGCCATTACGTCGGTGCTGTCACCCATGCCCATGAGGGCGCAGGGAGTGGCCGACGGAAAGCTCGCGGCAGCCTCCTCCGATACTTCGCGGCGGAGCGCCACAAGCGGTGTCTCGCCAGCCTCCACGTGACCGCCCGGCAGATCCCAGCCTCTTTCGTTTTTGACCGCAAGAATCTCCCCGTCACGCACTGCCACGAGAAACACAGCGGTGATGTTTACAGCCGACAGGATCGTGTCATCGTCGAGGCGGCGCAGTCTCCAGCACATTAGCCGTTATCGCTGGGGTGTCCAAAAGGGCTCGACCGTGGGTACAAACCCAACCGGGACGTTGTTGATGAAGGTTTTCAGCCAGCGGGCACAGTTCTCCATGCCGGGCTGCTCCGAGGGAATGTGGCCGATGAGGAACAGCACCTTCTTGCGACCTTGCGCTGCTGCATCGCTGACATACTCGATGGTTTCCCACTCAGGCACCTCTCCGATGAGCAGCACTTCTACATCTGGTCGTTGAAGCGCACGCCGGTGTCCCACCGCACCGCCGGCACCCGGGCTAAGTGCAATTCTACTGACGGTAAGGTCAGGTTGTCCGACTACACGTAAGACCTTCGCTCCGAGCTTCTTTTGGACATAAGCAGCGAGTTGGTCGACACGCGCAGGAGCAATCGTCACCAGCTTGGTCTCGGCGCTGTACTGTTTATGCCAGTCCAGCGCGTGAAGTACGCCTTCGAGGATGCCGTCAGGCTGACGCATGTGCCAGTAGTCGTGAAAGCGCCACACGACCATTTTGTGATCACGAATGAACTTCGCCTTCTCGGCCCACACTGCATCGTTCTCCTGCTCGAGGCCAGTGGTCTGATCCAGGTGACTATAGAAGGTCGGCTCGTGCGTGATAACAAGATTCTTGCCCTCCGCTGCGGCGCGCCGAAGAACGTCATGGGTCGCCATCATGGTCGTGGCCACTCCCGTAACTACCGTGTCGGGATCACCGGCCTTGATCGTGTCGACGGTATTGCCGCTCCACTGAACGCCGAGCTTCTCGCGGACGGTTTCGATGATCTGGCGGGCTGTAGGACCGGTCGTGGGCGTTTGGGGAAAAGCAGACGCACCAGTGACGAGCAGCGCACACGTGAGCTTACGGAGCATGAGCTGATTCTAGGGGATCAGCGACTCACTTCTGCGTCCCGAGCGGCTGCGGCTATCACATCTGGTTTTCGCCATGCGGGCTCGCAGTCAGGCGGACAACCTGAGTTCTTGAGCCGCTCGCTCGCTTCGGCTCATCGCTGCAGCCGTTCGTTTCAGTAGTACGGTCTACATAAGCGACGCTTTCACGAGCGTATAGGAGTGAGCCGGAAAGCTGTGACGCAGCTTGTTGCCGCTGGCCGTTGTTTTCGTGGTGACGGTTTTTACGGTGGTCTTGCCGAAGTCGTTCTCCGACTTGATGTCCGGTCCGTTCACTTCCGAGATCTCCACCGGCCCTGCAAACGTCTTGTCCTGCAACTCAAACTCGACTGGAAGCGGCTCGTCCTTGTGGCGGTTCACGATGCTGAGCACCAATTGATTGCCGTCCATCGATGCTGATGAATCCAGATAGGGGACCGACCCATACTGGCGGCTCTCGTAGGAAGGGCTGTCTACGAACAACGAAAGCGCCTTACCCTTGCAGTTGTTGGCGATCAGCTGCAGAGGGTAGTAGATCGTCTGCAAGAAGAGCCCTGACTCGCTGGTGAAGATGGGCGCGATCACGTTTACCAGCTGTGCCATATTGGCCATCTTTACGATATGTGCGTGATTGATGAACGAATTCAGCATGGTCGCAATCACCAGCGCGTCTTCGAGGTTGTAGCGTTCTTCGAGGATGCGCCGGCCTCGCTCCTTCTCGCCTCGCGCCCGATACCAGACGTTGTATTCGTCCCAGGCGATGTAGATCTTGCGTCGATTAGCCGTATCGGAGAGCGCTGCGTTGATCACGCCTTCCGTAGTCTTCGTGCGGTTGTCGAGATTGCGTGAGCTTGCAAGGAAATCGTAATAATTGTTCTCGCGATTGCCTACGTACAGGTGAACAGCAAGGTAATCGATATGATTCTTCAGGTGCTCCAGCACGGTTCGGTTCCAGCCGATCCAGTCGATGCCCTGGGAGAAGTGCGAAGACCCGGCGGCAACGAGCTTGATCGAAGGATCCGTCCACCGCATCAGCTTGGCGGCTTCCAGCGCGAACTTGCCGTAGTCGTCAGCGGTCCGGTGGCCCATCTGCCACGGCCCGTCCATCTCGTTACCCAAGCCCCAATACTTCACTTTCCATGGCTCGGCGCGACCGTTCTGTTTCCGTTGACGCGTTGTCGCGGTCTCCGCCGAAGAGTTGACGTACTCTACCCATTGCTGGGCATCGGTCCAACTGCCCGTTCCAAGGTTGACGCAGATGTACGGTTCGGTCTTCAGCAACTCTGAGTAGCGAAGGAACTCATGCGTGCCGAAGCGGTTGCTCTCCACGGTGCCCCAGGCCATCTCGAGCCTGCTCGGGCGCTGATCTCGGGGGCCGATGCCGTCGCGCCAGTGATAGTTCGAGGAGAAGTTTCCGCCAGGCCAGCGCAGCTGAGTTACATTCAGGCGTTGGGCGGCATCGAAGACATCTCTCCGAAAGCCATTGCCATCTGAAAGCTTGCTGCCCTCTTCGAAGATCCCGCCGTCAATACAGCGGCCGAGGTGCTCGGCAAAATTGCCGTAGATCAGCGGATCGATGTCGCCGATGACGCGCTCGGTGTCGATCTTCACTCGAGCACGCAACGGGCCCTGCTGTGCGCGAGCAGCGAAGGGAGCTGCGATCAACGCAGTCGTGAACGCCCGGCGGGACGGCCTGGTGGCTGGGATCAAGGCTCGGCTCTCACTTTCTGAAGATGTAAGCGCTTGCGAATGTCTAGTGATTCTTTCTAATTGCAAGCTCTGTGTCAACTCCGTCCCTTGTGCTTCCGTGAGATACTTGCTTGCAGGTCATGAGCCTGGATGAAGTCGCCAAACTCGCGCGGGTTTCGACGGCGACCGTGTCCCGCGTTATCAATGACAGCCCGGCCGTCAAGGCGTCTACGCGGACTCGCGTGTTGAAGGTCATCGCTGACCTGAATTATTACCCAAACCTCCACGCACGCACTCTGGCCGCGCGGAAGAGCCGAACGCTGGGCATGATTGTGTCCAACCTGCGCAATCCGTTCTTTCTCGACGTATTTCAGCAAATCGATTTGCTCGCGAATGAAAGCGGATACGAGGTTCTGGTTGCGAACACTGACTACAAGCCGCAGCGGCTCGTAACCAGCGTACGATCGATGATCGGACGGCGAGTCGCAGGGCTCGCTGTGATCGTGTCCGAGATGGAGCCGGCCCTGATTGACGAACTCCTGCGTTCACCCGTGCCGGTCGTGTTCTATGACGTGGGTATTGCCGGCCGCAACATCACCAATATTCGGGTAAACTACCGCAAGGGCATTGAGAAGGCGGCCGGATATCTGCACGACCTTGGGCATCGCCGAATCGGCTTCGTCGGCCATCACGCAGCCTTGGGACCGATTCACGCCCGTGTGCAATCTCTGCTGGAGGTGGCCCCGCGCTTCTCGCCCCGGCTCGAGATCGTACACACCGCGGCGGCGGACAGCCTTGAAGGTGGAAGGACGGCAGCCCGGGATCTGCTGAACAGCGGCTTCAAGCCGACCGCCATTATGTGCGTAAACGACCTTATGGCCCTCGGAGTGGTTCGCGAACTGCGCGAGCGGGGGTTGCGAGTGCCGGACGACGTCTCGGTCACCGGTTTCGACAACATCAGCCTGGCCGAGTTCTGCTCTCCCTCACTGACCACAATCCAAATCCCGCGCGATCAGATCGGCAGACTGGCTTTCGAGAGCCTCCTGGCGAGCCATGAAGATCAACCGATCGAAGGGCGGGAGTTGCTCATCGATCCCGAATTCGTCGTGCGCGACTCGACTGCGAGGGCTCGCACGGCTGGCCGCGTTTCGATGTCTGCGTAATACGTCCGATGGTTATATCGGACCGCCTCAAGAGACCCAGCGCTAGACGTGCCGGTGCTCCTGCAGAATGCAACGATCCATGACAACTTCCAGACCGGCCGCACGAGCCCGGGCGGCCGCTGCTTCGTTGTATACGCCCTGTTGCATCCAGACTGCTTTCGCACCTATCGCAATCGCCGACTCGACGACGGGGCCGACCTCTTCGGACCTGCGAAAGACATTTACGATGTCGACCGGATCAGGAATGTCTTCAAGACGCCGGTAGCTCTTCTCGCCGAGAATCTGGGCATGTCCAGGATTCACCGGGATGATGCGGTAACCCTGAGCCTTCATGTACGCCGACACGCCATTGCTCGGCCGGTATGGATTCGGCGAGAGACCAACCACCGCAATCGTCTTCCAGCTTCTGAGGATCTCAACTGGCGTCATTATCTGAGCCCTCCATGCGAAGCAGACGCCGGAAGCGCTGCATTTCACGCTCAGTCAGATGGCGCCATTCGCCCGGCTCGACATCAAGCTCAAGGAAGCCTACCTTCACGCGGCGCAGTTTCTCCACATGAACACCGAAGTGACGGAACATCATGCGTATCTGATTCTGCCGGCCTTCGATCAGTCGCACTTCGTACCACGGTGAAGCTCCGGGCTTGATCAGCTTCAGCTTCGCGGGCGCCGTTGGGCGCCCGTGCACGGGGACGCCGGAACGAAACTCCGCTTCCTGTTCGGGCGTCAGCGCACCGTTAACCTTCACGACGTACGTCTTCTCGACCTGGTTCTTCGCTGAAGTAATGCGATTCGCAAACTCACCGTCATTGGTCAGCAGCAGAAGGCCTTCGCTCTGGTAGTCGAGCCTTCCGACGGGGTATACGCGTTCCTTTACCCCGCGAAGGACATCCACGATGGTAGTCCTCCCCTGAGGATCGCTGAGCGTGGTCACCACCTCGCGTGGCTTGTTGAAGGACAGGTAGAGCATGCGCGCGGGCTGGCGGAGCAGCTTGCCGTCTACCTTTATGTGGTCACGGTCGAGGTCCGCCTTACTGCCAAGCTCGGTGACAGTGGTTCCGTTTACCGTCACCCGGCCCTCCTGAATCATCTGTTCCGCTCTCCGCCGGCTGGCAACGCCGGCATGGGACAGAATCTTCTGAAGCCGTTCCTCGCTCATGAATGATTAGCCTGCTCTTCCCTCTCCTCCGATGCAGGCTCGCCGCCATTTGTTTCCAGCACAGGCTCGCCATCCACCACATCGGCAGGCGCCACCGACTCGTCAGCCTCTGCAAATGCCATGCGTCGCAGATCTTCGAACTCCTTGAGCGACGGCAGCTCGTTAAGATCGCGCAGACCGAACTGCACCAGGAATTCTTTGGTGGTCTTGTACAGGATCGGCTTGCCGACAACGTTCTTGCGTCCGGCGGTCGTGATGAGCTTTCGGTCAATGAGAGTCTTAAGGACGCCCGCGCCCTGTACGCCCCGAATCTCCATGATTTCTGGAGCAGTGATCGGCTGCTTGTAAGCGATCACTGCCAGTGTCTCCAGCGCAGCGAGTGAAAGCTTGAGCGGTGGGTTCAGGTTCCGAACGAATGTACGCACCGCCTCGTGGTGCTCCGGCTTGGTCGTAATCTTAAAGCCGCCGGCAACCTCGCGCACGGTCAACCCGTGGTGTGGCCGGTTGTATTCCTCGACAAGTCGATCCAGCAGCAGCTTTACATCCGTCAGCGGCTCACCAAGCGCTTTGGCGATCTGCTCAGGGGAAAGCGGCTCGTCGGTGACGTACACAACTGCTTCGAGGATTGCAAGCTTACGCGCAACCTCCGCATCACCCTCGGCTTCCGGTGCGACGTCGATCAGCAGCTGTTCCGGAGTGATGTCAACGGGTTGCTGGTGCGCCGGATCGGGGACGGGCTGCTCGTCCGTCATTTCCTGGTGAGCATCGTCACGAGCCGGGGCCTGTCCGTTCTCGTCGACTGCTGTCTGCTGCAGCTCCGCAACAATTTCGTCTTCGTTCTCCTCGATTACGGCCTGCTGCGCGTCGGCAGCGGGATCCTGTTCGTTCATCTTCAGTTGTATTCCTGTTCCACTGAGGCAATCGCCTGGTCCGAGCCGAGCGCATCATCCAGGGACTCACTCGCCCGGATCGAGATGTCCCCAAACGCCTCGGCCTGTTGCAAGGTGAGAGCCTGCCGCTTGACGAGTTCCAGCAGCGCAAG
>DASQEG010000719.1:0-2754 GCA_035633775.1 Bryobacteraceae bacterium | reverse complement strand
CGCGCCGGACGCGCCAGCACTACAGCTGTAAGTGATTCGCCTTACTCCGCCCCGGCGAAATAGATTATGAGCTTAGGAATAATCTATAACTGAGAATTCTACAAATCTGGTGACACTGAACTTTTGGCGGTACTGCCGCCTGGATAGGTACAGTGTTCGGCCGCAAACGAAATTCAACGCCTGCCTTAACAGCAGCGTGCGTAGCCTTCGGAGTTGCACTAGCCGTAATCGTGCACCCACCCACTACGCGACGCGCAGTAACGACGCCGAATGTCGCTGGCCCCAGCACAATGCGTGCCGTCGCATTGCACCGCTCAGTTTACCGGTATTCCGTAGTCGCCGGAGGCACCCACACGCCTGAAGAAGCTCAGGCAGCCGTAGCCCGTGATCGGGTTGTTGCCGAACACTATCGTCCTGTCGAGACTGCCCGTCTTCAGCTCGTGAGAACCCGCGCATCTGCCCTGAAATATGTCTCATACAGGCGGAACAATCGCGTTTTCTGGACCCGCGAACGCCACCGGGTTCCCGCTGATGAAGCTGTGCTGGCCCACGGCTCGAATCAGATCCGGGCCCGCTGCGGGAACCGCCTTTCAGACTGGCCGCAGCAACCCGTGGCTGATGACGACGAGGAACCTTCGGACGATGAACTCGGCACCATCGCGAATGAAGTGCCGGTATCCGCGGCTGCTCTGGTTACCAGGACTGCCGTTGGGAATCCCGGCTTTGTGCCAGCGTCCGATCTTCCGTTCATCCCTCTTCCAGGTGACGGGCGTCCGGCGGCACATCCGCAACCGGCTCAGCCCGATGCTCCAGGAGCAGCGCGCAGCGGAAGCTTAGGTATTGCACCACAGTTGCTCGGCGGGGGGTTGTCACAGTGGCCCGACCGGTCGGGGGAACAGACCCACGCTGGGGACCTGCAGCGGGAACCCATCGCGGCCGAACTTACGCAGGCACGTCCGGAAACACCATCGGGCCAGAGCTTCTTCACTCCGGTGTCGTTTGAGCTGCCCACAGGAACCTCAAGATTCACACCGGGCGAGATCATCAGGACCGCACTCGATGTGGAGGTTCGCCGTCCCACGCCCTCCAGCGACAGACAGCAGGACAGTTCCACGCCTGGTGAGACATCGTCTGACGGCGGCACTCCGCGAAGAACTCCCGATCTGCCCGGATCCGGTTCGGGGCAGCTGAGGTTCTCGAGTACCCCGAACGTAGAACCGGATTTCTCAGACGATCGGCCGTTCCAGCCGCAACTTGTCCCGGAACCGGGCACCGCGCTGCTGAGTGCCGGTGCCTTGCTCGCCCTCGTGGCGCTGCGCCGGCGGCTCTACCGGTAGGCCGCTCGCACTCGACTGCGGGACCGATAGTAGTCCCAGGCTTTCTTGCCGAGGAAAGCAGCCATCAGAGCGGTCGAGAGCGGCCCTCCAAGAAACCGCGTCAGAATCCGTTGCGTTGCCCGCGTCTTGGCGTAACCGATCACGCTTCCCATCAGACCCATGGTTCAGACCTCCGTTCGTTGGACGCTCCCGGACGGAACCTGTTGCTTGTCGGGAAGGATACCTGTCCGGATCAGCCAGGGGATGATGCCTGAGGCAAGACTCGGGGCCACCTGGTCCCAATCGTCAACGGTGGGACTGAACCAACGCAGTTCCGAGATTTCGCTGCTTGCTACGAGCGTTCCGGCGAGATCGCCAACGTAGAGCTCCACCCGGACGATGCCGCCGTCCGCACCCGGCGCTTCAAAGGATCCGGCGAACTGCGCTGACAGGACCCTCGCCCCGGGGCCGAGCTCCTCACGGATCTCACGCGCAAGGCAGTCCATGTGCGATTCACCATGTTCGATGCAGCCGCCCGGCAGGATCAGCAGTCCGCTGCCGTTTCTCTTTCGGCAGAGCAGCAGTGTATTGTCGCGAACCACCGCAAGCCCAACCTTGTGGTAAACGCGGCTCATTGAAGCACTGGCAACTGCGCGTAATCCTTTGGTATGAAGAGGCTCCCCTGGGTGGTGCCCTGCGGCGAGTGCGCGCGCAAGGCATCCGCAAGCGTGCGGCCACGGATCCGACCCCTAAGAGCGTCGCGGAAGAGGGCCGCGACCGCCGCCAGCTGCCCAGGCGTCTCATGTGCAAACTCGAGCCGGAAGTGCCTGATCCCCGCGCCCAACCACGTGTCGAGGTAAAGGCTTGCGTCCTGCGCGGGCCCACTGAAGACGGTATTGCGACAGCCCGTATCCGCCAGCACAGCATGGTCCCTTCCGCTCTCGTCCCGCACCGAAACTACATGCGATTCACAAGGCCGTCCGCAGTCCTTGTAGGTGGTGCCGGTCGACAAGAACCGACAGAATACGCAGTGTTCGGTGTGAAACACCGGCATGTGTCCCCACGCAATCGGCTCGATTCGGTTCGCCCCTGCCTCCTGCGCCAGGGTTACCACCTGCTGCGCATTAAGGTCGTGGCCGGGCGTGAGCCGTTCCAGCCCCATGTCCAGCAGCATTCGCGCCGTAATTGCGTTGGCGGCGTTGAGGCTGAAGTCACCTGTGAGCTCCTGTACGCTCCCACGCCATCGGTGCACCAGCCCAACCGGTCGAACGAGCACCGGAACGTCGAGCCGCTGGAGGAACTCGGCAATCTTCTCCTCCCCGGGTTTCAGGATTCGCGGACTGGCAACGCGAACTGGAATGCCCGACGCCCTGACGCGTTCAAGGGAGGGCTTCAGACCGTAGAGATCCAGATAGTCCAGCGTGATGCTGTCCGGGGC
>DASQEG010000718.1:0-3185 GCA_035633775.1 Bryobacteraceae bacterium | reverse complement strand
ATAGCCACCTCGACGACGCCGAGCCCAGCTGAAAACTGGCGAACGGAGAGAAAGCCGTACATCCAACCCATCAATGGGCTATTTGCAACGAGAGGCTGAATACCAGCCGCTTCGTACGCAGTAAACTTCATGAGCCCGATCCAGCCGATCACCAACGCGAGTCCGTAACGAAGCACGTGGGCGCCGAGAGACTGTATAACGGCTCCAAGTGTCTGATCGGACGCGGCTGTATGGCTAGCCTGTTGGCGGCCATCGCCGAAGTGCTCTTTCGGCGTGCTCGTACCGGTCGCCGACATTTCATGGCTGGTTCTGATTGCATTCATTGTTAATCTCCTCTTCTCGCTTCTCGCTACTCGCTTCTCCTGCGCAGTGCGAAGGACGTGGTCATGACATGCCGGTCGTTGGGCGTGACATGAGTTGATGGTCAGAGTTGCACAGCAAAAGCACGCGGTCGTCGACCGAGCCAACTTGAGCTTTCCGACTGGCTCACTTCTCTTCTCAGCGCCGCGGGCCTCTGCGCGTGGGCTTGTGATTGCCCCCAGGGATGGATTCAATCCTACTTGGCTGTACCGGGCATCGTCAGGGCCGCTCCGTCTTTCGCGACGTGAATGGCCAGAAGACTCGCCGGCTCGGTCGAACTCGGATTTTCTGTGATCAAGTGGTCGCTGCCCGCCGGTTCAAAGAAGGTCTCGCCCGCTTTGTAGATTTTGGCTGGTCCTGTTGCCGAGTTCTGCGAACGGATGCTGCCGGTCAGCACGTAGGCGAACACGCTGCCCGCGTGATGGTGAACGGCAGACTTGTGTCCCGGCGAAAATTCGACCACCTCCGCCGTCAGGGTCTGGCCGGGCACGTGGGCCAGTGGTCCCTCGAATATTCTCCTCTCGCGCTTTCCGCTATCCGCGACGAGATTAGCGCCGATCGCGAACACGCCGGCAAGCACGCAAAACAGCATTGTACGTTTACGCTCGAACATAGCTTGTCTCCTTGCAGGTGCTGTAGCTCACGCCGAACAACCGGCAATTCAGACGCCACTGTCGACAGCTGCTTAGAATCAGCACTTCGGTTCTGGTGGACAGTAAGCCTGTCAGTCTGTGGTCTCGAATGTCGAGCCTGGTGGTCCACGCATCGCCACGACATGGAGGAAGCGCCGCTGCGGCGGCTCCTGGGGCAAGCTCCCGCATGCCGGGCACTCAGTGCTGTTCCGCTGCGCACGCTGACCCGTCGGGTGCGTGCTCCGCGCGAGACCCGGCCAGCAGCGGGCAGATTAGGCGAACTCGTGCCGATGCATCGACTGTCGAGTGCGGCGATCGGAGACGACAGGTTGACACCCGGAGCGGCTTCGGCTTGCGAGTAGTTGATTCTTAACGAACAACAAGATTGGTGCTTCGGTTGCGTGAGCAGAGATCGTGAGTGCTGAAAACGAACGCCTTACTCATCGCTGACCGACACCCAGCATTCGCCGCCTCGCGACCGACTACGGAAGGACTACTGAATGACACCAACAAAACGCCTGCATGACCTTGGACAGAGTCTTTGGCTGGACAACATAAGCCGGGACCTGCTGACGAGCGGTACTCTCGAACGCTATATCGATGAGTTCTCCGTGACCGGAGTGACTTCGAATCCGACGATCTTCAATCACGCAATCAAGGACAGCTCGGCGTATGATATGGCGATCCGTGGGGAGCAACGAAGCACCGCACCAGCTGAAGAGTTGTTCTTCGATCTGGCCTTGCAGGACATCGTGCGAGCCGCCGACCTCTTTGCACCGATCCATAACCGCAGCAGCGGCGTTGACGGCTGGGTATCACTCGAAGTGTCACCGCTGCTGGCGCATGACGCCGCCGGCACGCTCGCAGCCGCGAAGGACCTGTTTGCACGCGCGGCACGACGGAATGTCTTCATCAAGATCCCAGGCACACAGGAAAGCTTACCCGCGGTGGAAGAGGCGATCTTCGCTGGCATTCCGGTGAACGTAACGCTTCTGTTCTCGATGGAGCACTACACCGCCGCCGCTGAAGCGGTCCTGCGCGGCATTGAGCGTCGTATTGATGCACGATTGAATCCCGACGTGGCCTCAGTTGCATCCGTGTTTGTCAGCCGCTGGGACTCGGCTGTGGCGGGTATAGTCCCACCCGAGCTTCGCAACAAACTAGGCATTGCGGTAGCGAAGCGCATCTACGGCAAGTATCAGTCCCTGCTGAACTCGGCACGGTGGCAGCGTGTGTACAATTTCGGAGCCCGACCGCAGCGCCTTTTATGGGCAAGTACGGGAATGAAGGACCGGGAGGCGCCCGATACTCAGTACATCACGGCGCTCGCCGCGCCGTGCACCGTCAACACAATGCCCGAAGCAACGTTGAAAGCTTTCGCGGACCATGGAGACCTCGATGGCGCTCTGAGCGCCGACTCGGTCAGCGTCGATAAGACTCTTGCCGAGTTCGTGAACCGCGGCATCGACGTGGATCAATTGGCAGTTCAGCTTCAGGAAGATGGCGCCCGCGCGTTTGTGACATCGTGGACCGAACTGCTGACAGTGATCGGCGCAAGAAGTGCCCAACTGAGGAAGGCGAGCTAATTCGCGGGACCCCACGCAAAGGTTACGCGCTACTGTAACCCGCCCGTAACCTCGTGCGGCCGAAGCCAAATAGACAGCGACGCCCACTGGTCCAGGAGCACTGGGCCGACCACAGCATGACCGGTGCGAAGAGCGCCGGATCCGCAACGCAAAGGAGCACCACCATGCAACCAGTCACGGAGCATCTCGCTCACCGACCGCTCACCGACCGTCCCGCTTGGAAAGCGCTCAAGGTCCATTCACGGAAGATGCGTTCCGAACACCTCCGGACGCTCTTTAGGAGGGACCCGGAGCGGGGCCGACGTATGGTGGTCGAAGCGGCGGGCATATATCTCGACTACTCGAAGAACCGCGTCAGTGATGAAACCTTGACACTCCTGCTCCAACTCGCTCACGAGTCTGCGCTACGAACGCGGATTGATGCGATGTTTACTGGCGAGAAGATCAACAGCACCGAGAATCGTGCGGTCCTGCACATGGCCCTTCGAAAGCCGCGCGGGACGGCGCTCGTCGTTGACGGCGTCGACGTAGTTCCTGAAGTCCACGATGTACTTGACCGGATGGCGAACTTCTGCAACCGTGTGCGATCCGGAGACTGGAAGGGCCA
>DASQEG010000717.1:0-3659 GCA_035633775.1 Bryobacteraceae bacterium | reverse complement strand
GCTGAGTCCGCGAGAAGTGGAAGAGCAGACGATGATCGTTGTCGCCGCGCTCGGTATCGTACTCAACCTCGGCATCATGCGAGCGCTGCACGGGCACAGCTCCGATGTGAACGTTCGTGCGGCCTGGATACACATGCTCGGCGATGCGCTTGGCAGCGTGGCAATCATTGTCGGAGCCCTCGTCATCCGGTCTACCGGCTGGATGGTCATCGATCCGCTGCTCTCGATCCTGATTGCGGTGGTGATCATCTGGACTGCGTGGGGGATTGTGCGTGAGACGCTGAATGTGCTGCTTGAGGGCATGCCGCAAGGCGTCGAACTCAATGCAGTCACGTCAGCGATGCGCGCCGTTCCTGGAGTGCTCGATGTTCATGATGTTCACTGCTGGACGCTGGGCTCGGGAGTGCATGCATTGAGCTGCCACGCATTGATCGCCGATGTTCCTCCATCGGAGAGCGACTCAATCCTCCGCAGCCTGAATGACACACTGGGCCGGCGATTTGGGATCCGTCATACCACAGTGCAATTTGAGCATGCCCCCTGCCCCGTGGGCGAGAAAGGCTGCATTATGGAGCACTGCTCTTCGTGAAGCGATTTCGTATTGCACTTCTCCCCGGCGATGGGATTGGCCCGGAAGTCGTGTCTGAAGCGGTGCGCTGCCTCAAAGCGCTCGGCACCATTGAGTTTGAGTTTGAGGAACTGGGTGTTGGTGCAGGCGAGTATCTGCGCAGCGGGGATCCGCTTCCGGAGGCAACTTTCGAGCGCTTGAAGGAGTTCGATGCGACTCTGCTCGGCGCGATGGGCCTGCCGTCCGTACGCTGGCCCGACGGCACCGAGATGACCCCTCAGATCGATCTCCGGGAAAAGCTCGATCTGTTCTGCGGCTTGCGGCCGGTGAAGCTGTATGCAGAGACCGACTCCCCGCTGCGATCCCCTGGGCACCTGGACATTCTGCTGATCCGCGAGAACACCGAAGGGCTGTTTGCGTCACGCCTCCAAAGTGTGGACACCTCGGCCGATGAGGTTCGGGACTCGCTGCTGGTTTCCAGAACAGCGTCCGTTCGGCTCTTCCGTGCAGCTTTCGAACAGGCACGTCGCCGGCGCGGCCACGTCACGCTCGTGGATAAGGCTAACGTGCTGCCCTCGATGGCATTCTTCCGCCGCATCTTCGACGAGGTTGCCGCGGAGTATCCGGATGTGACTACGGACCGGGTCTACGTAGATGCAGCCGCCCTGTATCTGGTACGCACACCCGACCGGTTCGATGTGATGGTAACGGAAAACATGTACGGCGACATCCTGTCCGACCTGCTTGCCGGGCTGGTCGGCGGCATGGGGATGGCGCCGTCTGCGGACTTAGGGGAAAGGTACGGAGTTTTCCAGCCTTCTCACGGAACGGCTCCGGACATTGCCGGTCAGGGTATCGCGAACCCGGTTGCCACAATTCTCTCCGCCGTCATGATGCTGGAGTGGCTCGGCGCTGCCGATGAAGCGCGAACGCTCCACAGTGCAGTCGAGCGGGCTCTTGCGGATCCAGCGCAGCGGACCCGCGATATGGGAGGCACTCTGTCCACGGCTGCAATGACGGACGCGGTACTCACCGCAATCCAGGGTTGAATCTGCGGCCGGTCGCGATCGATGCCACGTACGCGGTCGGACCGGAGCTATCCGGAGTCGGCATCTACTCAAGGGAGCTTATCGAGGCCCTCCGCCGTCGGGTCGGCGTGCGGCTGTACTATCGACCGCACCGCTGGCGGCATGCGATGGCGGGCGTACAGCGCGGAGTATTCGGAGAACGCTGGATGCTCCCTTGGCACCGGGGTCTTTTTCACGGACTGAACCAGCGTCTGCCCAAACTGCGGTTCCGCGCGGCAGTGTGCACATTCCACGATCTCTTCGTGCTGACGGCGGAGTATTCGGCGCCGGAGTTCCGTCAGCGGTTTGCGGCACAAGCTCGAGAAGCAGCCCGGAAAGCTGACGTTGTTGTGTGCGTCTCTGCCTTCACGGCTGGACAGGTGCACGAGCTTTTGGGTGTGCCGCGGGAGCGGCTGCGAGTAGTGCACCATGGCGTTCGCAAACTGCAGGTCCCGGATGCAGTCCGCGAACCCGTTGTACTGACCACGGGAGCGATTCAGGCGCGCAAGAACACGCTGCGACTCGTGAAAGCATTTTCGGTGCTGCCGCCGCCGTGGCGGCTGGTGCTTGCCGGGTCGCCAGGAGGATACGGAGCGCAGGACGTGCTGGATGCAGTCGCGAACAGCCCTGTCCGCAGCCGGATCGAGATAGCCGGGTATGTCAGCGACGGCAAACTCGCGTCACTGTATGCACGGGCCTCCATCTTCGCGTTTGTTTCCCTCGATGAAGGCTTTGGAATGCCGGTGCTGGAGGCCATGGCAGCGGGTGTGCCTGTTATCGCATCGAATACGTCGGCAATACCGGAGATTTGTGGTGATGCCGCGGTCTATGTTGACCCGCATCGGGAAGAGAGCGTGGCAGCAGAGCTGGTGCGTGTCGCTGCCGCTGAAGCGCTACGCGAAGATCTGCGGACCAAAGGGTTCTCACGGGCCTCTGGTTTCACCTGGGACCGAGCCGCGGACCAGACGCTCGCCGCCTATCGCGAGCTACTGCCGTTGTGACTCTTCGTCGACGCTGATCTTCAGAGCGCGCAAGAACTTGTGGTCCTGGGACGTCCACTTGATCTTGCGTGCGGCCTCGAACTGCTGGGATGCCGGCATATCGGCGTCCTCGGCAGTGTCGGTTTCCGCGTCGTCATCGCGCTTGTTGAAGCCGATCGTGGCTTCGAGTACGAGGAACACATCGTACCCGGCCTGCTTGATCTCACCGATCGCTGCGGCAATCCGTTCAGAGTCCGACAGCGACTCGTTAATTGCGTTGCCGAGCTCCTGCATGAGTTCTTTTAATCGGTCATCCACGAGGGCGTCCTCCTCCCTGCATCGCGCGGCTCACTGCTCGTGCCAAGAATAGCACTCTGAAAGATGGATGCGCCCACGCGGCTAGAGTTGCACAAGGACCTGAGCCACGGGATACAGTGGAACAGAGGCAGCCGTGCTGGGCCAGGGAAAGCAGTTTCTTCGCCACGTAGTTCCCGCTGTTCTGAAGCCACTGCGCGTGCTGTGGAACGAGATGATTGCTTTCGTATTTGTGGTGTTTGGCGTTCTGGTCGGGTTCTCCACGTACCGCCAGTACACCGGCGGCCAGGCGAGCGGAAGTCCTTTCGTTCTGCTGGCGGGCGGCGGATTCGCGGCCATGTTGCTGTATTTCGGGTTTTCTTCCTGGTTAAGGGCCCGCCGAATCTCGCGGTCCTAATATCTGCGACCAATCAAGACCAAACCTAATGCCGCTATGGTCAGCATGGACAACGTGCTGGGCTCGGGCGTGGCGAGAGTCGTAACGTACGTGGCGGTCGGCGCCTGAATCATTTGTGTCCACTCACCCGTGAGACGCATGTCGGAATCGTAGGCCCGAATACCGACGATTTCGAGTGACACATGGGCATAGCCATTGTACGGGCGCGGGCCCATACTTTGAACGCCATGCGACGTCGGAATTCCCGCATCCACGTAGCCGGATATGAACAGCGGCACGTTGAACCTGATTGGCGAAGAATTGAGCGGCAACCACTGCTCGCTACCGAACGG
>DASQEG010000716.1:0-2852 GCA_035633775.1 Bryobacteraceae bacterium | reverse complement strand
TAGGCTCATCCAGAATGAGGAACGAAGGATTGCGGCAGAGCCATCGTGCAAGCAGCACCTTTTGCTGATTACCTCCCGATAACTCACTTATCTTTTGCGTTGAATCCGCGGCCTTGATCCCAAGTCGCCGCATGAACCTGTCAACCATGGCGCGTTGCCGCCGCCGCGAGACAATGCCCCACCGCGACACCATCGGCAGGGCCGCCAGCGTAAGGTTCTCGCGGACGGACATGTCCGGGACAATGCCTTCGGCCTTCCGATCCTCGGACAGAAATCCCATACCCGCATGGATCGAATCCCGGATTGAATGTCCCTGCAGCAGCCGCTCCTGCAACCTGACGGTACCCGACTCCACCTTGTCAGCGCCGAACAGCGCCCGAGCAGTGGCCGTTCGACCCGATCCGAGGAGTCCCGCCATACCCACGATTTCACCGCGGCCGACCGCCAGACTTACGTCCTGCACAGCGCGGCCCCGTCGCAGGTGCTGTGCCTGCAGCAGGGGAGCATGCGCAGTGCTGGTGCGATTGCTGCGATCGACTTCAGTGGCACTGCTCCGCAGTTCGTCGCGCTGCTTGCCAAGCATCAGACACACCAGGTCAAGCCGGTCCAGTCCCGAAAGGGGCAGCGTCGCGACCAGCTTCCCATCGCGCAGAATCGTCGCACGTTCGCAGATCTTGTACACCTCCTCAAGACGATGACTGACGTAAAGCACTGATACGCCCTCGGCTTTAAGTCGGTCGAGAAGGCTGTAGAGCAACTGCACCTCGTGCTCTGCGAGCGAACTCGTGGGCTCGTCGAGAACCAGCAGTCGGGCATGCAGCGAAACGCCGCGTGCAATGGCAACCATCTGACGTAACGCAATACTCAGGCTGCCAAGCGTCGTGTCCGGATCGATGTCTAATCCGAGGCGGTGGAGCAAGTCGCTCGTGTCAGACCGTAGACGCCGCCAGTCGATGAACCCCCATCGTTTAGGCTCACGACCGAGATAGACGTTTTCGGCCACGGTCCGAAACGAGAGCAGGTTCACCTCCTGGTAAATTGCCGCGACTCCGGCGGCCTGCGCCTCGCCCGGGTTGCGGAAGTGCACCGGCCTGCCCGCCACCTCCATGATTCCGCTATCAGGTCGATACGCGCCCGTGATGATCTTGATCAACGTGGACTTACCCGCGCCATTTTCGCCGACCAGGGCGCGGGTCTCGCCAGGCTCCAGCGTAAGGCTCACGTCCTGTAGCGCGCGAACGCGGGAGAATGCTTTGTTGATGCCTTCAAGTCGAAGAAGCACGTGCCTCCCGGACGAGAGTTCCTCGAATGGACTGCTTAAAAAGCGCTGCCGAGGTGTTGCTTCGCATTGCTTGCGTCGAAGAAGCGGTCCTCAAGAATGATCCTCGGCGGGATCGCCTCACCCCGCAGATGCTTCTCGAGGGCATCGAACGCTTTGGGCCCGAAGCGTGGGTTGGACTCGACGGTGGCCGCAAGCTCACCGTCAATAATCGCCTGAAGTGCGGATCTCTGCCCGTCGACGGAAATCACGAGGACGTCCTTGCCCGGCTGTCGCCCGGCAGATTTCAGTGCCTGAATTGCGCCGAGCGCCATCTCGTCGCTATGCGCGTACACCGCTGTCGTTTCGTTCCCCTTCGCCTGGAGCACGTTCTCCATCACCCTTTGTGCGGGAGCGCGAGCGAAATCCCCGGTTTGGGATGCGATGATCCTGATTCCCGGGTGCCCCTGAATCGCCTCTCGAAAGCCCCGCGACCGGTCGCGTGCAACGGAGGAACCCGTCGTGCCGGTAACCTCCACCACGGAAGCGACACCTTTCGTCCGCTGAGCGAGCCACTCGCCGGCACGACGACCCTGCTGCACGAAATCCGATCCTATAAAAGCCACGTAGTCCTGCCCTGGAGTCCCGGCAGCCTCACGGTCGATCAGGAAGACGGGTATCTTCGCCGCTTTGGCAGCGTCGAGCGCAGGACCCAATCCTTCAAATTCGCGGGGCGCCAGGAAGATAGCATTCACCCGGCGTGCAATAAGATCCTCCACATCAGAGACTTGCTTCGCGGTCTGACCCTGAGCATCGGTTGTCACCAGCGTGAATTTGTCAGACCGCCTGGATGCCTCCTCCTGCATGCTGTTCGTTTCCGCGATGCGCCAGGGCCCATTGTTTTCCATCTGCGAAAAGCCGACCACCAGCTTGTCGCCGCTGCCCCTTGCACACCCGCAGGCCACCACCAGCAGTGCGCCCGCGACAACCCCGACTACATGCCGTCTGTGTGCGAGTACGCGGGTGGAACGCATGAAAGCATATCCAGCTTACTCGAAGGCGGTCAACGGATCTACCCCTACGGGGATGTGCCCGCCGCCTTGGCCTTCACCGCCTCTGACGGTAGCGGTAGCGCTACTCCCGCGGCTAGTGGCGCGCCGAAGTCCGGGGTGCCATCAGCCCTCCACCGGAACGGCTGAGCACGCGGAGAGCGGTTCTGACCACAGCCCTGGCCCGGCTCCGGGTTGGCATGGTAGAGGATCCAGTCCTCGGTTCCATCCGGCGACTTGAAGAAAGAATTGTGACCGGCTGCGTAAGTGTTCCTGATCTTTGCACCTTCAGCCTTGAACACGGGCTCCGGATTCTTTCGCCACGACTTCACGTTCATCAGGTTGCTCTTCGCATGGGCTGACAACATTCCGAGTGCATAGTGTTCGGTCCAGCAACCGCTTGCAGAGTACACGATGAACAAGCGATCGCCCCGAATCAATGGTTGAGGCCCCTCGTTCACGTCGACATGCGGTTTGTCGTCCGGTCCGGGGCGGCTGATGTCTCCCACCTTCTCCCACGGGTACTCGGGGGTGGAGATACGTAC
>DASQEG010000715.1:0-1625 GCA_035633775.1 Bryobacteraceae bacterium | reverse complement strand
GGATCGATCCCACTTTGATGAACCAGAAAGCTGCCGGTATGGCGAGTGCAGCCGAACTGCAGAAGCAGTTGTGGTCCGAATCCGCAGAGAAGCGGCGGGAGTTATTGATGCCGTTCTTCTGGAAGCAACTGGCGGCTGCCGGCATGGTGCTGGGCAACGTCAGCAGGGGAAGCTCTGTCCAGGTTACGAATCGGTATCGAGTCTCGTATCCAGGCTATTCCGAAATACTGACGGGGCGCGCCCAGGACGAGTTGGTCCGTGGAAACGACAAGATTCAGAATCCAGCGCCAACCGTGCTCGAGTTCCTTGCTGACCGGCTGAAGCTCTTGAGGCATGATGTCGCCCTTTTCGCATCCTGGGACGTTTTTCCTTATATCGGCGAATCGCAGCGCGGGAAGATCTTTATCAACGGTGGATACATGCCCGCTGACGATTCCCCCCGCATGCGTGATCTGAGCGCGTTGCAGTTTCGCGTACGAACGCCCTGGGACAGCGTGCGTCACGATTACATAACGCTGGAAATGGCAGTCGACTATATCAAGCGACGCAATCCCAAAGTTACTTACATTGCACTCGGGGAGACCGATGATTGGGCACACGACCGGCGCTACGACCGAACTCTCACGGCGATTCAGGACTTCGATGGCGCGCTGAAGCAGATCTGGGAGCTGCTCTCGAACAGTTCTTTCTACCGCGGGCGTACGCTTCTGGTGGTCACTTCGGATCATGGCCGCGGGTCAACGCGGGAAGACTGGCACAGTCACGGAGAAAAGATTGCGGGTGCCGACCAGATTTGGATTGCCCTGCTGGGTCCCGGCGTCCCAGCCGTCGGAGAAGTGTCGAATGCTCAGCCCGTATTCCAAAGGGACATAGCGCCGACGATCCTGGACCTGATGGGCGTGGACTCGCGGCAATATCAGGGTGCGGCAGGCAAAACTATCGCCTTACACAGTCTCCGCTCCCGATGAAACGTGGTACCCGCAGGGAACACGTCCTCGCGATCGATCAGGGCACCACAAGCACGAGGAGCATGGTTGTGAACGCTACGGGTTCGCCTGTTGCGGTCTCGCACCGCAAGCACAGGCAACTTTACCCGAGGCCCGGTTGCGTGGAGCACGACCCGGAAGAAATCTGGACCAATGTTGAACTGACCGTCCGACTCGCACTCAGGCGGGCGCAGGTTAGCCCCGCCGATCTGGCCGGAATCGGCCTCGCGAATCAGGGCGAGACCGTGATGGCCTGGGACGCAGAGACGCTAAAGCCGCTTGGAAATGCGATCGTGTGGCAATGCAGTCGCACCAGCAGCGTCGTTGAACGAATGAAGAGCGATCGCCGCGTCGGTCGGGAAGTCCATCGCACGACAGGGCTGGTCCTCGACAGCTATTTTTCAGCGACGAAGATGAAGTGGATTTACGACAACATGCCCGAATGCCGTAAGCTGAGTCGGCAGCGGCGGCTGAGGATGGGCACGCTCGACACCTGGTTACTTGCACGCATGAGCAGGGGCTCGGCGTTCTGTACGGACACTACTACCGCGTCGCGCACGCTTCTGATGGACCTGTCAACCGGTGACTGGTCACCTCGAATGCTGGACCTGTTCGGTGTCGATGGTGGGTGGCTTGCGC
>DASQEG010000714.1:0-3531 GCA_035633775.1 Bryobacteraceae bacterium | reverse complement strand
AGCTGACCGTGGAGGCTGCGAAGGAAGCAGGCATCGAGAACCTCACGTTGCTAGAGGAGCCAGCGGCAGCGTTCTATTCCTGGATAGCCAACCACCTCGCGCAGTCGCAGCGGACACTGTTCGACGGCCAGGTGGTGCTCGTTTGCGATGTCGGTGGCGGCACGAGTGACTTCACGCTCATCCGAGTGGGACGTGAAGGCGATAAAGTGGAGTTCACGCGCACGGCAGTGGGAAGGCACCTGCTGCTGGGTGGCGACAACCTTGACCTTACCCTTACGTGGCTGGTTGAGACGAAGCTTGGGAAGCAGCTCTCGCTACGGCAACGCAGCGGGCTTCGCCGGCAATGCGCAGCTGCGAAGGAGCGATTGCTTGCCAACCCGTCACTCGACCGAGTCGAGATCACGGTGCTCGGAGCAGGCACTGGTCTGATCGGCGGCACGCTTCGCACCGAGATTCTGCGCGAAGAGGTACTCGAGCTGACGCTGGAGGGCTTCCTTCCTTTTTGCGAGCTTACCGAAAAGCCGAAGGAAGAGAAGCGCAGCCTGTTCCGTGAGCTTGGGCTGCCCTATGTATCGGACCCGGCGGTAACGCGGCACCTTGCGGCCTTTCTTTCGACCACGGACGCCCGGCCCGATGCCATTCTCTTCAATGGCGGGTTCTTCATTCCCGATGTCTGCCGTACCCGTGTTGCCGATGTTATGGAACGTTGGTATGGCACGCGTCCGCTGTTGTTCGAGAACAGAGATCTCGATCTGGCGGTGTCGGTAGGCGCGGCCTACTACTCCTACGTCAGGTCCACAGGCGCCGGCTTGCTGGTGCGGGGTGGACTGCCTCGGGCCTACTACATCGGTATCGGCGGCGCCGCGGGCGAGAAGTTGCAGACGGTGTGCATTGCGCCTCGCGGCAGTGAGGAAGGCGAGACGCTGGAGACCGATCACGGAGGCCTGCAGCTGGTCGCCAACAGGCCCGTCTCGTTTCGCTTGTTTAGTTCGCTGCTCCGTACCGAAGACAAGCTGGGGGATGTTGTCGAGTTCGATCCGGCTGATGCCGAACTGCACCGTCACGCTCCGCTCGAAGCTGTCATTCGGTTCGGCAAACGGACTGAAGAGCGCACGGTTCCGGTCAAGCTGTCAACGCGCCTCACCGAAGTTGGAACGCTCGAGATCTGGGCAGACTCGCGCATCAGCGATCACCGGTGGCGCCTTCAGTTCGAATTGCGGAAGTCAGCGAGGAGCGGTGCTGCGCCGACCAGGCCAGCCGCAGTGATCAGCGAGACAGCGATGGCCAGCGCTCGCGAATTAGTCGCTGGAGCTTTCGGCAGAACGACTTCGGTTGCCCCGGAGGAGCTTCCGGCGAAGCTGGAATCGGCTCTGGCTTTGGGCCGCAACTCGTGGCCGCTTTCTGCTTTGCGGCAGGTCGGTGACTGGCTCCTCGAGTTCGCAGAAGGACGCGGCAAAGGTCCTGCTTTCGAAGTTCGCTGGCTGAATCTCTGTGGGTTCTGCCTGAGACCCGGTTTCGGTTATCCCGGCGATGACTTCCGTATCGAGCAGGCGCGCAGGGTCTATGCCGGCGGTCTCCGGTTTCCGAATCACGTGGAGAGCGAAATCCAGTGGTGGATCTTCTGGGGACGTGTTGCCGGCGGATTGAACCGCAACCAGCAGGCGGACATTTTTCAGCGTCTCTCGCCGATTCTGCTGCCACGAGCCAAAGGCAAGCCACCTCGCGTCAATCAAAGCCTCGCGCGTGAAATGTGGCGGGCCGCTTCGAGCCTGGAACTGCTGCCCGCAGGCACCAAGACCGAGATCGGAGATGCACTGTTGAAGCGCCTGAAAGCTCGCGAAGGCGGCCCCAGCGATCTGTGGTGCATTTCCAGAGTGGGCGCGCGGCAGCTGCTGTATGGGCCGATCAATCAGGTAGTGGCGCCTGCAACAGCGTCAAGGTGGGTGGACGCACTACTTGCGATGAAAGGGTCGGAGGAAGCAGTCGCCACAATAGCCCAGCACACGGGTGACGCAACACGCGATCTCCCCGCGGCGACACTGAACCTCGTTCGCCGCTCCCTTGCGGACTCGCCGGAGTTGCTGGCTCTGCTCGACGGTGATGCGGCCCGTGATCTTGGAGCGCTTGGCCGCATGTTCGGCGAGGAGTTGCCCGCGGGTCTCGTGTTCTCAGCAGGGGAGTGATGACCGAGGTCGAAATCGTCGAGCGCCTTCGCCGCATGCTGCCGGTGCGAAAGCGCGGACTGATCCTCGGCATAGGCGATGACTGTGCAATCTACCGCCCGTCCGGCTCTCGGGAGGATCTCGTTCTTACGTCGGACCAGACGATCGAAGGAGTGCACTTTCGGAGTGGAGCACGGGCGCGCAACATCGGATCGAGGGCAGCATTGCGCGCCCTGAGCGACATTGCTGCAATGGGTGCTGAACCCCGCTTCTGCCTTATATCAGTGGCCGCACCGGCGAGCTTTTCGGTCGAGCGGTTCTATGTCGGTGTGCGCGACGTGCTTACCCGCTATCGTTTCGACGTCGCGGGCGGCGATCTTGCCCGTGCGAAGCGTTTCAGCTGTGATGTTGCGGTGTGCGGCTCAGTGCCGCGCGGGCAGGCTCTGCGGCGCGACGGTGCGCGACCGGGTGACGCGATCTATGTCTCGGGGTTGCTCGGCGGGAATGCCGCGAGCGGGTACAGGCGGATGCCCGAACCAAGGATTGCGCTCGGGCGTCGGCTGCGCGAGCGGGCGACAGCGTGCATGGACATCAGCGACGGGCTTGCGCTCGATCTGTATCGGATGTGCATGGCGTCGGGTACGGGAGCTTTCCTGCACAGCGTACCGGCTGGCCGGGGAGCAACGGAGCGCCAGGCGCTGCACGGTGGCGAGGACTACGAGTTGCTGTACAGCGGTCCTGCGGGCCTGCCCGGAATCCCGATTGGGGTGATGAACGACGGTCCTGCGGGGATGGTCTCCGTCGGCGGCTACCCGATCAATCCTGTGGGATGGGACCACTTCGGAACGAACCCGCTAGAATAGAGATGTTGTCGGGGCGTGGCGCAGCCTGGTAGCGCATCTGCTTTGGGAGCAGAGGGTCGTGTGTTCGAATCACACCGCCCCGACCAACATAGAACGCTCCTTTTTTACCGTGTGTCTCCTTTCATCACTGCCGTTCGCAACATGGTCCGCAAGTCTGAGTTTGACCTCTCGCCTATCGTCGGTGTGTTGCCTTAGAGCGGCAACCAGTGTTTTCGAAGCTTCGAGCGATTGAAGACTCGCACCAGCCTTGCCGGTAAGCGTAAGAACGTCGGCCCAGGGGGTTGGTCGGAGTTGGGCTATTGAAACTATCGCTCGTAATCGATATATTTAGCTGTAGTGCTGTAGAGTCCAGGATACGGACGAGTCGCAGGAGTGCAGCGCATACTGCGACACCGAAGATATACGGGGCATCTAACTCGCAGAGGACGTTCGAAATGGCCTTTTGGAAGTTCAAAGTGTAATCGGACACGGTGTATGTCGATTCGACCGGTCGCGCGAGCGTCAAT
>DASQEG010000713.1:0-2744 GCA_035633775.1 Bryobacteraceae bacterium | reverse complement strand
AGGATTGAAGAGAAGTTCAGAGTGCGGACGGTGCGCGGGGCACGTGCCCGATGCCGCCTCACAGGGTTGCTGAAACGGCCCTACACTTAAGGAGAACAAAACGTGCCAAGAGTCAAACGTGGTACCAAGCGTCGCGCCAGTCGTAAGAAGACTCTGGCGCTCGCCTCAGGCTTTTTTCTCACCAAGAGCAAGCTTTATCGTGCGGCACAGGAGGCGGTCGAACGCTCGCTCCGTCATGGCTACATCGGCCGGAAGCGCAAAAAGCGCGAGTTCCGTTCCATCTGGGTGGTTCGCATCAACGCGGCCTGCCGGACCGCCGGGATCTCGTACAGCCGATTCATTGATGGCCTGAAGAAGGCCGGCGTGGACCTGAACCGGAAGGTTCTGGCCGAGATAGCGGCCACCGATGAGGTCGGTTTTCGTGCACTGGCTGATAAGGCCCGTGCGGCCCTTCCTGCACAGCAGGCCGTTCAGTAGCGTCCACCTCCAGCCATGTCCGGAACGGGCAGAACCCTCATCGACAGTGACGTGCTTGCCGGCCTGGAGGACAGGATCCTCCGGGCCGTCGATCTTATAGGCCGCCTCAAGCGTGAGAAGGAAGTTGCCGAGGGCCGCGTCCGGGAACTCTCGACCGGCCAGTCGTCAGCAGCGGAGACACTGAAAGCTGAAAACGCGCGCCTTCGGGCTGAGGTGGAGACACTTCGCGCGGAGCGTCAGGACGTTCGCGCCCGGATCGAGCGGCTGCTCGGGCAGCTTGACGCTCTGGACTGATTCGTCATGGACAGCGAAAGCTCGGAAAAGCACTCTGTCCGCCTGAATATCTACAACCAGGTTTTTACGCTCCGTGCTGCTGGGAATGCGACGGAACTCGAAGAAGCCGCCCACGCGGTTGACGATCTCATGCGAAGCATCTCCCGATCCGGCAACATGGATGCAACTCGGGTTGCGATCCTCGCCTGCCTCCACCTGCAGGCTCGTATTCGCGAGCTGGAAAATGGCGTGGAGCGACTAAGGGGCGCTCTGGATGGCATCGACGCGGCGGGTTAGCGTGGGTACGGCGAGCAGGTCCGAGATTCTACGAACAACCAAATGATTGCTGCCTCGGGTAGTGCCGATCGCGTCGTCGTGACGGGCGATGTTCTCCGTCCTCCGTTCGCATCGCAGGACGAAAACATCATTTGGATGGGCGAGGTGCTGCGCCGTCCGGTGGAGGCCGGCACCGGGCTGAGGGTCGGGAAACTTGAAGCATCACCGTGGCCTGCTGTGGTCGAGCAGGTCTACCGCGAGCTGAACCTGCCGCTCAACAACGAGGGCTGGGCCGCGCTGTTTGAGTCGCCTCCGCCAGCCTCACTGCTCGACTTTCTCAAAACTCAGCTGCAGGGAGCCGTCGTAGTCGGCTTTGAGCTGCCGCCCATCCTGAAAACTGCTCTCGAAGCGGTGCACGTTCCCTGTCTCGAACTGCTGGTCCATCCCATCCGATTCTGCTCGGATCTGCTGCTGGCCATGCGATTCAGCGATCGACGCCCGCTCGAAGTTCTGCGACACTATGCGATTTCCTACGAAGAGGTTCGTCTGCGTGCGGAGGGCATTCGCGATCGCTGCAGGGCCACCGCAGGTATCACAGAAGACGGTCCGCTGAACCTCATTACCGTGCAGGTACCGTGGGACCGTTCGGTGATCTATAAAGGACGGTTCTCAAGCCTGCTGGACTATCGGGATCAGCTCGCTGAAGTCCGGCGGAACGAGGGCAGGCTGGCGGTCAAGCCGCACCCCGATATCGGTGTGCCTCAGGAAGTCGCGGTCTGGGCCGCTTCGGAGCAGGTCGCGGTGACGACCCGGAATTTTTACGAGCTGATGTCTTCGGGCGCCGTATCTTCGGTGGTCAGTCTGAGCTCGAGCACATTGGACGAGGCAGAGGCATTTCAAATCCCCGCGAGGCGTCTGCTTCCGCAGCGCTCGCGCTTCTTTTATCGGGATTCAGAGCAGTTCACGCCCGGCGACTACGTCGTCGTGAACGATGCATGGCACCGAGCTTCCTTCTGGTACGCTGCTCTGCACTCGTTTGCTCGCCAGGCGGACACAATCCGCGAGGCAAGCTTTCCAGTGAACCTGCGCGAATCAAGGAACGTGTTTTGGGACTGGCGGCCGGGGTTCGCTGGTTAGGGCCTGCTGCTTAACTGTGGCGCGCTTCTTGTCACCCGGGAGAAAAGCGTGTGCGAGTCTTGCGCTGGCCTTGAGGCATTTGGTAACCTGACGTTGTCGTCGCGGCTGCTGAGCAGGCAGGGCGACGGAGAGACGCGAGAGTAAAAAAAGATCTTGCAAATCTCCGATGCGTTCTGTATGCTAGTTAATGCAGTAAGCGATTGAGGCAGTCGGCAGGTAACAGCCCAAAGTTCTCTTCTCCAGCCCGATTAAGGCCGGAGAAAGCCACCGGGTAACAACCCGATCCTCGAGAAGTTCTTTCACGAGTTCCCATTTCAGGTCTGTGCGGGTGTTTGCTGATGTAAACGCTGCGCGCGCTGGAAGCAGGTTTGAGCCTCTTTTTCCGGAGCAATTCGGAAAAGGGATCAGGCTCGTGAGGCCGTGCCGCTGTTCCGGGCTTCGCAAGATCTCCGGGCAGCAGGCATAGATCTTTGACAATCTAACTGGACGAAGTCACTGGAAGCCCGAAAGGGTGGAAGGTGGCAGCGAAAACTCGTCAAGTACGAATCTGAGTAACAAGCTGGAGCGAAACTCTGTGAGAC
>DASQEG010000712.1:0-9807 GCA_035633775.1 Bryobacteraceae bacterium | reverse complement strand
ACTTATGGCTCAGTGCTGTGGAGTTCCTCCAGCCGACGGCGCCATCCAGATCAGGCATTCGCCCCTGATCTCTCGCCGCCAATACGATAGCGGCGGCCCCGCAGATGAGAACCGCCGCTCCAGCCGAATACGCAAGCTTCTTCATGGCCATAGCTCCCACTGCTAGTACGCCGCCCGTTGCTTCACCTGCGGCACTTCGACCTGCACTGTGGTTTCATCAAGCGGGGATCCGTTCGCATTCACGAGCTGGATGAAGATCTTGTGCCGTCCGGGTCGGAGCCCATTGATGATAACGGGCCCACCGCTTGCGTCCACCCAGTGCCACGTCGTGTCATCAACCGTCACGTGGATGTGCCCGAGACGGGGGGACACAGCGACTGCTGCAGGCCCAAATACCGGCAGAATCTGCAGGTTCTCTGTGCGATAGCGAATGAAGACAACGCCACGCGCCAGAGGTTCGGGGAGAGGCGAAGCCACAATGAGCCTGGGTGGCGGTTCGTTCTGGCGAGTCTCAACAGTTGCCGGTCCGGGCTCGTCGTTCGCCCGTTCGGGACCGGCTGTGCCACTCGGAGCCTCAGGGATGGTGACGTTGACGACGCCCTCATCGAGCAACTGATGGTTCGCACTTTGTAGTCGGAGCAGTATCTTATGCGGTCCGGGCAGCAGGCCGTTGACAATCAACGGCTCGCCGCTCGCATCCATCCAGACCCAGGGGGCGTCGTCCACGCTCACGTGGACGTGTCCGACTCTGGGGGAAATTTTAAGCGCCGCGGGCCCGAACACCGGCGTCAGGTGCAGGTTCTCCGTCCGATATGGAACCACCACCCGCCCATGTGACAGCGGAGTGGCGAGGGGCGCCTCAATGATGATCTTCGCGGGAGGCTCGTCCTCGGTGGCCTGGACGGCGCCTGCTGCCCGCACCTGTCTCGGTGTCTGTGCAGCCGCAGAAATCGCAATCAGCGAAGCGATGATTACCGGTGCACGATTACGCCACCAGGATCTCTCATTATGTTTGCGCATGGAAAGCAGACCTCTTCACGTCGGGATTGCAATGCGTCCCAGAAGGCTGCGTTGACTGCGAGCAGTCGTTCCGGATTTATGCGACCGTCCTAACTTCTGTCGCGCCGATTCAGGGCGTATAGCGGGTGAAGACCAGGTCGCGAGCTGCAACAGCCTGGTGGCACGGCAAGCAGGTCTTGAGCGTTGCCTCATCGACGGATTTGCCGCCGTCGAATTGAGCAAACCCCCAACCGCCCGTTGATGTGTATTTCCGCGAGTCCTTAATCATGAACTGCACGCCGTTCTTTGGGTGCCCGGCTACGAAGGATTGCGGACGGCCGAAGACTTTGTTGTTTTCTGGCGAAGGTTCGTAACTCCAGGCGATTCGAGCGATGATTGTACCGTCAGGAAACGGCTGCTTTCCTTCCCGATACGCCTTGATGGCTTTATCGTTGCCCAGGATGGCGCGGATATCGTCAAGCGTGCCTTCTTCGCGGGCCACAGATATCAACCGCCAGTCCCGGTATCCGGGTGGGATTTTGGTGACGAACTTCGCGGCGGCGCCATCATCCACGTTGCTGGACGCGAGTGCCGTGAGGACCGCAACGCTGGCGCACGCAGCGACCGCAGTGAGAAGACAAGTGTTCCGCTTCATAGTGTCTGGTTCCCCTGGAACAGGTCGGTCTTAAACCCATGCGCGATTTGCAAATCACGCATGGGTTCGGAGAACAGCCCCCGCGACAGACAGTCCTGTTGCGAGTACCGAACGTCACTCAGGCGTGTTGTACCTGTCCGGTGGCCTGCGAGTTGCCGGATGTAATCACGTCGTATCTCGCGTCAATGTTGCCTTTTGTCGCTAACGAGTACGGGCAAACGTGAGTCGAGCTCTCGACGAGTGACCGGGCCGTTTCTTCGTCAATTCCAGGCAGGCTGACCGTCAATCGGGCTGCGAGATTATGAGTACCCTGCGCCAGACCCAGGTCAATTTCTGCGTCGACAGCGATCTCGCTCGGGAGCGCGACCCTCTTCTTGGCGGCGACCAGTTTGATCGCCGAGAGGAAGCAGGCGGACCAACCTACGGCGAACAACTGCTCGGGGTTCGTGCCCGCGCCGGCCTTACCCGGGTCGGACAACTTGACTTCGAGTCGGCCATCATCCGTGCGGGAGGCACCGCCGTCGCGGCCTCCTGTCGTGTGCGCCTTCGCGGTATAGAGGATCTTGTCTATTGTGTTCATATTGGTTCCTTTCTGGTTCAAATCACGTTCCCGATCGTCGATCGGGTGCTCACATCGTCAGAACGACACGAAATTGCGCATCGCCACTCAGCATCCTGGCGTAAGCTTCGGAGGCTTGCTCCAGCGGATAGGTCTCGATCATCGGGCGTACATTGGTCAGTTCGGAGAAGCGCAGCGTGTCCTCGGAATCCGCGGGGGTTCCCGTTACCCAGCCTTGAAGCGCCCGATTTCCGGAAAGCAGTTGCACGGGCGTAACTTCGATAGGCTCAAACGCGACCCCGACGACAATCATCCTGCCGTTCGGCCCGAGACCGTCGATGAGTGACGACATCGCTTTCGAGTTTGGCGCCGTGGTCAGGATTGCCTGGGCGCCTCCCAGCTTCTGCAACTCCTCCGCTGCGCTGGTGGCTTCGCTGTCGATGTACACACTGGCTCCGAGCCTCCGCGCGACCGCTGCATTCTCGGACCCGCGTCCGATGGCGACAACCTTGTAACCGAACTTGTTCGCATACTGGATGGCAAGGTGTCCGAGACCGCCGATGCCTTGCACCGCAACCAAGTCTCCGGGCAACGCTCCGCTGTGACGCAGCGCGTTGAACGTGGTGAGCCCAGCGCAGAGCAACGGTGCGGCCTCGGCGGCAGCGAGACCGTCCGGCACCGAGACCAATGCTTCGACCGGAGCGATCATGTACTGCTGATAACCCCCGTCGTAGCTGATGCCGGGAATCTGCAGGTTTCGGCAGTTGCCGAAATCACCACGACGACATGAGAGACAGCTGCCATCGTGTCCACCATGCCACCCGAGTCCCACCCGCTGTCCGAGATTCCAGGCGGACACGCGGTCCCCGAGAGCGTCAATAATGCCAACGACCTCATGTCCCGGGACGCGGGGATATGCAATGCCCGGAAAGTGACCTTCCTTAGTCAGCACGTCGCTATGACAGATTCCGCAGGCCTGCACTTTGATGCGGACCTGTTCAGGGCCGGGTTCAGGAATGTCACGAACAACGACCTGAAACTCTGCTCCCGGGCCCGCAACCTGCGCGACCTTCATTGTTGTTGTTGTTGCAATACTTGTACTTGCCATTGAAACTCCTCTGTGTGTAGAACCACTACCGGTTTACTGCTCTGTCCACTTTGGCCAGCGGCGTGAATGCTGCCGCGTTCCTGCTGACGAACTCCTGCACGCTTGTTGGCGGTTGCCCTGTTAACTTGAGCACGTCATCTGACATACGGTCGTAGCGTCCCGCGCGGTGCAGATCGGCCATCGTGGCGAGGTGGCTAACCAGGTGAACCGGCAGGTTGTGCTCGACGAGCCCGTTCCGCCACGGCTCGACGGGAATATCGATAAAGGTGATGGTGCGTCCAAGCGCCTTCGAATACTCGTGCGCGAAGAACCGCATATTCTCGGACTGCGGTCCCGTGAGATGGTAGATCTTCCCAATATGTGGTCGCGGATCCGCGAGCAAGGCTGCGATAACACGCGCAACATCTGCGACCGCGACCGGCGAAGTCTTGCCGTCGCCGAACGGTAGTCTGATCTGATCTGCTGTCCTGACGGACTCAGCAGTGAAAATCAGAAAGAAGCCTTCGAGAAGGACTGTCGGCCTCACGTGCACGACAGGCAGACCGGACCAGTTCAGCGCCTGCTCGGCCAGCCAGTGCAGCTTGTGCTGCGGACTCGACGTAGTCTCGGTGATGCTCATCTGTGACAGCGTCATCTGTGACATATTGATGAACGCTTTCACTCCGTAATGCCTGGCCACCGTCGCAGCGTTCAAGGTTGCCGCCAGATACTCCTCCGAGACGGACATCCCGAAGTACACACTCTCGCAGCCGGCAATCGCCTGATGCATCGAGTTAAGATCGAGCAGATCTCCCACAAGGATCTCCGCGCCCATTTCGCGCAGGGCCTGTGCGCGTTCGTCCTGCCTTCGGACCATGGCACGGACAGCCCTCCCTTGTTGCAACAGGAGTTCGGTGACCGTGCGTCCTACCCCGCCGACGCGGCCGGCCGCGCCGGTGACCAGAATGGGTGCCATGTTCTTCCTCGTGCCGGAGACCGGCCTCGTTCGACTGACTGCTGAGCACGCCAGCCTGGGACGTGCAACAGCCTTAAGTGTGCAATCCTGTGACCTCCCGTAATCCGCTGAAAACGTTACGGCTGTGCGACTGGCGGCGGACGAGTGGCCGCGGTCGGAGTCGAAGGGCCGACGCGAGCGTGGCATCCGGCGACCACTCAAGCATTAGCTCCGGGCGCCGCGTATCCGCCGCACAAGTACCTCGGGTGGGCGCAAACGACGATTCGCTCACGGCAGTTCTGGCATGATCAGAGCTACGGAGATCGGGTTTGCCGCAGCATACACCTT
Organism: Bryobacteraceae bacterium; assembly: GCA_035633775.1. Classification (GTDB taxonomy): domain Bacteria; phylum Acidobacteriota; class Terriglobia; order Bryobacterales; family Bryobacteraceae; genus JAWXCM01. The sequence continues at coordinate 5,204 of DASQEG010000712.1, read as the reverse complement.
TCGGAACGTCGGCTGACGACATTCGGGCGATTCTTGACGTCCATCCTTGCCTGGCCTGGTCGGTGCTCCCTGACGGGTCGCTCGAGTTTTTCAACTGCCACTGGTCGGAGTACACCGCGATGGACGACGTGGCCGGGCAATGGGGCTGGACTCAGGCGATTCACGAGGATGACCGCCCCCGGCTGATGATGTTTTGGAACTCCCCCGTCGAAAGCAACATAGAAGTCCGGCTACGGCGCTACGACGGCAATCACGCAATCTTTCGTATACGTCGGAGTTCAGTGACGGGTGCGACGGGATCGGTCGTCCGATGGTACGTAACTGCAACTGCCGCCGATGCCCGGCCTTTTGCGGAGTCCGGATCAGCGTCTGCGGAGGAGGACTTCCGCTCGTTTCTGGACAGCGTTCCCGGGTTGATGTACGTCGTCTCTGCGGCGGGCGGAATCGAATTGGCGAATCGCCGCGCTCTGGAGTACTTCCGCAGCACGGCTGAAGAGGTGAAGCACTGGCGTGACTGTCAGTGGATCCATCCCGCCGACCGGCGCCACGTACGGGAGTCATTGCGGCGATCGGTGGAGACCGGAGACCAATGGGACAGCGAACATCGCATTCTCGGTGGCGATGGCGTGTATCGATGGTTTCATCACTGCGGTATACGGCGGCTGGACAGTAAGGTGCAGAAGCTTCATTGGTTAGTCCTGCTTACCCCGATCGACGACCGCTGGAAACTCGAGGATCGTTTGCTCGATAGCGAACGGCTGCTTGTTGAAACCCAAAGGTTGAGCCGATCCGGCACCTGGAAGCAGGACCTTATCTCCGGCAAGGTTAGCGTTACGTCCGGAATAGAGCAATTGTTTGCGATCGCACCTGATGAGGATGCTTCGGACGCGGAGTTCTTCTTAAGTCGTATCCACCCCGAGGACCGGTCCCGCCAGGAAGCCGCTTATCAGCGGGCAGTGCGCGAGAAGAGCGGCTTCGATTGCGACTATCGGATCGTCGTTCAGGGCGGGTCGACCCGGTACGTCCGCGCCGCGTGTTATCCCAGGCTCAACGACGATGGCGAAGTGACGGAACTCGTAACCACCGCCGTGGATGTCACGGAGCAGGAGTCCGCGAGAGCAGAACTCCGCGCAACCAGCAACACCATTCCCGCCCTCGCATGGTCAACTCGCCCGGACGGTTTCGTCGACTTTCTCAATGAGCGGTGGCTGGACTACACAGGTCTTTGCTCCGAACAGGCCTTAGGGTACGACTGGACTGCTGCGCTCCACCCCGAAGACTTTCAGGGCCTTGTTGGTTACTGGCAATCTCTAATGTCTTCTGGCGAGGCTGGAGAATATCCAGCGAGGCTGCGCCGCTCCGACGGAGCTTACCGGTGGTTTCTGTTCCATGCGGCACCGTTGCGAGATGAATCCGGGCGCATCATCAAATGGTATGGCACAAACACAGACGTTGAAGACCTGAAACGTGCCGAGGAAGCCCTGCGTGCGAGTGAACAAAAGTTCCGCCTCATCGTTGAGACTACGCCAGCCCTGGGTTGCACATTGTCCGCGCGATGGGAAGTGGAGCACGCAAACCGACGTTTTCTGGACTACTTCGGTAGAACATTTGAGCAACTGAAGGAGTGGGTCTTCATCGGTGTCGTTCATCCGGACGACTTCGAGCACGTAGTTGCTCGCTGCCGCCATTCTGCCGAGACCGGCGAGCCGTATGATGTCGAGCATCGGTGCCGGCGACACGATGGCGAGTACCGCTGGTTCCATATCCGGGGGCTTCCGCTGCGTGACGGGCACGGGCACATACAACGCTGGTACATTCTACTGATCGACATCGAGGATAGAAGGCGCGCGGAGGAGGCGCTCCGGGCTAGCGAGCGAGCGCTTCGCTCGATAATCGATACAATACCTACACTCGCGTGGTCAGCACGCCCTGACGGTTCGGCCGACTTTTTCAACAAGCGCTGGCTCGAATACACGGGTTTCTCCGCAGAGGAGGCTCAAGGCTCGGGCTGGTCAACTGCGTTCCATCCGGAGGACGCTCAGCGAATGCTTGAGTACTGGCGCGCTTCACTGGCGAGTGGCAGCCCAGTCGATACGGAAGTGCGGGTGCGGCGTTTCGACGGAACCTATCGCTGGTTTATTCTCCGAGCAAACCCATTGCGAGATGATTCCGGCGAAATCACGAGATGGTACGGCACCAACATCGACATTGAGGATCGCAAGCAGGCGCACGAGGCTCTTCAGGCGAGCGAACGCGAACTCAGCCTGATCATCGAAGCAATTCCAGGATTCGTTTGGTGTGCGTCGCCGGCTGGTGATTTCACTTATCTGAACCATCGAATCCTTGCTTATACAGGTGCGTCCCTCGAAGATTGGGCACACGGCGGCTGGACGAGCTTTTTGCACCCAGCCGACGTCGAAGCTACTGTCGAGGGGTGGTCGCAGGCCATAGCCACGGGACAGCCGCATGAAATCCAGTGCCGCTTGCGGCGGTCAGACGGAGTCTACCGTTGCTTTCACATGCTCGGCCAGGCAACATGCAGCAATGATGGAAGCGTTATTCGCTGGTACGGCTTGCTGCTCGACATTGAGGATCGTAAGAAGATTGAGGAGACCCTCAGGGACACACAGGAGCGCCTTACCCGTTCAACGCAACTGGCCACCTTTGGCGAACTTGCCGCGTCCATTGCCCATGAGGTCAACCAGCCGCTGGCCGCGGTGGTGGCAAGTGGTCACGCATGTCTGCGCTTCCTCGGAGCTCGGCCCCCGGATGTTGCCGGAGCTTGCGAGGCTGCGGAAAGCATAGTTCGCGACGGAAAGGACGCGGCCGAGGTAGTGCGCCGGACTCGTGCTCTGTTCAAAAGGGGAGCCGTTGAGAAATCCTGGCTTAACGTGAATGATGTGATTGGAGAAGTGCTCCGGCTTCTTGCAGGTGAGATAGCCAGGCGAGAGATATCTGTGCAGACGGACCTGCCCGGGGATGTGCCGCTTGTCGCAGCCGACCGCGTGCAGCTGCAGCAACTCATACTCAATCTGGTGCGCAATGGCATGGAAGCAATGGCTTCCATTGATGATCGTCCAAGAAAGCTTTGTGTCCGCTCCGGGCGCGAGACTCCCACCAGCCTATTCGTAGAAGTGAGCGACAACGGTGTTGGCCTGGTAAACCGCGAGGACGTGTTTGAGGCCTTCGTCACGACGAAGGCGCACGGCATGGGCATGGGCCTGACAATCTGCCGTTCCATCGTAGAGGCACACAATGGACGTCTCTGGGCAGCACCAAAAAGTGGTCATGGCGCGACCTTCTGCTTCACCCTCCCCGTCAGTATGGGCGCGGAACAATGATCCCGGATAGTCCGGTAGTGTTCGTCGTGGATGACGATCTCGGCGTTCGCGAGGCGTTGTCGCGGCTGATCTCCTCTGCCGGACTTGCAGTGCTCGCTTTTCCATCGGCTACCGACTTTCTCGCCGCTGAGAAACCTGATGCACCTTGTTGTTTGTTACTCGACTTGCGGCTTCCGGGTATCGGCGGTCTCGAACTTCAGCAGCAGTTGGCGGGCGCTAATGCCCCTCCGATCATTTTTATGACTGGTAACGGAGATATCCCGTCAACCGTGCGTGCGATGAAGGCCGGTGCTGTTGAGTTTTTATCGAAGCCATTCGGTGACGAAGAGCTTTTTCGGGCGATTGAGAGCGCAATCGATCTCGACCGGGCCGTACGGCAGAGACGGTCTGAGCTGATTGAACTGCGCACGCGCTATGACCTGCTGACCCCGCGAGAGCGGGAAGTGCTGCCGTTTGTCATCGCCGGCTTCGCTAACAAACAGGTTGCGGGTGAATTGGGAACCGCTGAGAACACGATCGCTGTTCATCGCGCGCAGATCCTGCGCAAGATGCAGTCGCGTTCGCTGGCCGAGTTGGTCAGAATTGCCGACCGGCTCGGCATCTGGCCTGCTCACCTCCAGAAGTAGACCAGCTGACATAAAGGAAATTGGAATAGACGCAGGCGCGAGATCTCTGTAGGATTTACGCTGAAGGTCTTCGAGAGTGGGAGGGTGTGGCGGAACCCCTAGTAGTTGCAGTGGACGACGACATCAGGGTGCGTGAGTCGATAGCCCGCCTGGTGAGGTCAGCGAGGCATGCCGTCCTCATGTTCCCGTCGTCCGAAGCTCTCCTGAGCTCTGAGGCACTCGGGCGTGCAGACTGCCTGATCACCGATGTCCGCATGCCGGGAATAGATGGATTGGAGTTGCAGCGGCGGGCTAAAGCGGCATATCCTGAGTTGCCCGTTATTTTCATATCCGCCCACGGCGATGAGGAAGTCCGGCGGCATGCGCTGGCCGCAGGTGCTGTCGCCTTTCTTTACAAACCGTTTGATGGTGAAGACTTGTTACACGCGATACAGAGCGCACTTAGACAGGAACCAGACAGTTGAGATGGTGGCGTCGTTCGGTCTCACCGCGTTGTCGGACTGGTCGCCGCGTTCAAATCAGACGTAAAGACTGAGAGGGGAACGCCTGTGGACTTCAAGGTTAGCTCGTTGCGGGATCGTGGACGCACAATTGTCGGCCAGAGTGCCGCTTTTCAATCCATACTGCATCAGGTTCGTACAACTGCGACCACTGATTCCGTGACCTTGATTCAGGGAGAAACCGGTACTGGTAAGGAGGTCATCGCGCGCGCCATCCACGACCACAGCCCACGCGGCGGAGGACCGTTCGTGAAGTTGAACTGCGCGGCCATCCCCGGTCCCCTGCTGGAAAGCGAGCTCTTTGGGCATGAAAGGGGTGCCTTTACTGACGCAGTTGCGCAAACCAAAGGCCGGTTCGAGCAGGCACACGAGGGCACGCTGTTCCTGGATGAGATCGGCGATCTGCCGCTGGATCTGCAGCCCAAGCTCCTCCGCGTTCTGCAGGAACGGGAATTTGAGCGTCTCGGTGGAAGCAGGACAATCCGCGTGAACGTGCGGGTCGTGGCCGCAACGAATCAGGATTTGGCGGAGATGGTCGCCGCCAAACGCTTCCGCGCTGATCTGTACTATCGGCTGAACGTCATTCCCATAGTGCTTCCGCCACTCCGGTCGCGGCGCGAAGACATTCCTCACCTGGTGCGGCATTTTCTCGCTGAGTTCACTGCGCGTCTGCAAAAGCGTATCGACGTAGTTCCAGCGGACTTGATGGAGGCCCTGATAGCGCATGATTGGCCTGG
>DASQEG010000711.1:0-3430 GCA_035633775.1 Bryobacteraceae bacterium | reverse complement strand
TGCTCGACCTGCTGGAAACGACCCCGATCGACACCGAAGCCGAGTCGGTCGACATGCGCTTCCCAGTTCAGGTTGTTATTCGTCCCACGCTGGACTTCCGCGGGTACGCTGGACAGATCGCTTCGGGAACGATCCGCCGTGGTGATGACGTGCTCGTGCTGCCTTCGGGTCGAACATCGCGAGTGCAGTCGATCGTAACGTTTGACGGTGAGCTCGAGGCAGCTCATGCACCGCAGTCAGTGACAATCACGCTCGAGCATGAGATCGACATCAGCCGGGGTGACATGCTGGTCTCACCGGGCAGGATGCCCCACGCCTCGCGCCGCTTCGAAGCCGAAGTCGTGTGGATGAGCCCCGAGCCGCTGCAGCCCGATAAGCCATACCTGGTTAAGCATACAACCCAGCAGGTGCCTGCGACGGTTACTGCGATTGCACACCGCACGGACGTGAACACGCTCGCGCGAACCGCTGCAACGCAGCTGGAGCTGAACGAAATCGGGAGTGTGTCCGTCGAGACACGGAAGCCTCTTTATTTCGACGCTTACCGCCGGAATCGGAACACCGGGTGCTTCATCTTCATCGACCCGCTCAGCAATCTCACGCTGGGTGCGGGAATGATCCTCGACGTTCAGCAGGCGGACAACCGGCGGCAGAAAGCACTACTGGACGGGATCGAGTTCGAACGCAGCCGTCTGACAGCGGCCGAGCGGTGGGAACGTGCCGGACACAGGCCGGTCACTGTCTGGCTTACGGCACGGCTCGAACTGGCTTATGCGCTGGAACGGGAGTTGTTCGAACGCGGCTGCATGGTCCATGTGCTCGCCGATGAGGTGGAAAGTCACCTGCTTCCAGACCTGGCACACATCTCTCATCGTGCCGGGCTGATTACCATCTGCAGCGCTGCGTCGGACTCTCCCGAGGACAGGGAGCGCGCAAAGAAGCTGGTCGGAGAAAATGCGTTCGTTGAGGTTGATCCTGTATCACTGCCCGCCCAGGACCAGGCCGCCACAGCGTTCATCACATCGGCTCTTGAGATCCGCGGCATCATCCGGCGGGATGAGCGCGGTCTCGACGGCGATGCTATTTGACGGACTTACTTACTTTCTAAAGTCGGCGAATGAAGTAACTGCCTGACCGCTCCTGGAAGAACAGGACGGCCTCACCGGCACGGACTGTCACGCCCTGATCTACGACCCAGCCGTTGCGCCACACTTCCCAGACACCCGGGGCAAGCCCCGTAATGACAAAGTTCAGCGAGTCCGCCGCGCTGCCGGCGTCAAACGAGAGTACGGATCGGGCCAGCGCAGGTTCAGTGTGAAACAGAACGACGTGGTCTCCGGTACGACGGCCAGACAGGTCAAGGCTGTCGATGTCCTCGCCTGGGCCGTGCACACGCTCGCCATCAAAGCGAAATTCGACGCGGCCCTGATTCGTTCGAACAACAGATTGAACGCCTTTTCCCGGGACGTGAACGGCAAGGAAGGCCGCATCCTGGCCGCGCCAGTACGCGACGGGCTTGCCTTCAGCTGGCAGCGCGGAGTGCAAACTCAGCCGCGTGTTCCAGGGCTCTGCCGCATTCAGAACGAGAACAACATAAGCAGCGCGCAAGTACAATGAGATTTACCCATCCCTTCAGAGGAGACGAATGGCAACCAAGCGCATAGGTATCTTAACCGGCGGCGGCGATGTCCCGGGCCTGAACTCGGTCATAAAGAATGTTGTGTACCGCTCCAGCGAGCACCGCATTGAAGTGATCGGGATTCGCCGCGGCTGGGAAGGCCTCACCCATGTGAACCTGGAAGACCCCGCCAGCAAAGCCCGGTACATTATGCCGCTGTCACGCGAAAACACCCGCACGGTCGATCGTACCGGTGGCACCTTCCTGCACTCCAGCCGAACGAATCCTTCGAAGATGAAGAAGGTGCCGGATTTCCTCCAGGGCAAGGAATTTCCCAAGGTCGAGTTCACGAAAAAAGGCGTGACCTCGACGGTGCTTGACATGAGCAACCAGGTGCTCTCGAATCTGTCGGCACTCGGCCTCGACTACCTTATTGCGATTGGCGGCGATGACACTCTGAGCTATGCCGCGACGCTGGACAAGCTCGGATTCAGGGTGGTGGCTGTTCCGAAGACGATGGACAATGACGTGCGAAACACCGAGTACTGCATCGGGTTCTCGACCGCCATCTCCCGCGCTTCGGACGCGATCAATCGGCAGCGCACGACGGTCGGCTCTCATGAGCGGGTGGGTATCTTTCGCGTTTTTGGGCGGGACGCGGGTTACACGTCCCTATACACCGCGTATGTGACCAGCATCCGGTGCGGGATTCCCGAGTTTAAGTTCAAAGTCGACAAGATGGTGGACCTGCTTGCCACGGACAAGCGCAACAACCCGAGCAACTACAGCATGGTCGTCGTCTCGGAAGGCGCTGAATGGGAGGGGTTCACGGTACAGGAGTACGGCGAAGCGGATGCGTTCGGACATCGCAAGAAGATGAGCGTCGCCGAGAGCTTCAGCGAAGAGGTGAAGCGGCTTGCGAAGGAAGAAACCATCGTCAGCGACCTCACCTATGAGCTGCGTTCCGGTGATCCGGACTTCATCGACAAGATGGTTGCAAGCACATTCGGCACCATGGCATTCGATGCGGTGCTGCAAAACCGGAGCGGTCTGATGGCTGCGATCAATGAAGGCAAGTACGCTCTGGTCCCGATTCCCGATCCCGGGCTCGGGCCCCGCAGGGTGGAAGTTGAGTCGATGTACAACACAGAACGCTATCGGCCGAACTACGCAAGCAAGGAAGGACTCCCAATCTTCCTGACGCACGCCTAGTTCGATGCGCTGGCTCTCCTTCTGGCGACGGCATCGCCCCGCGGCACCACCGGCATCCGAAATCCGTCGCAGCTTCGAACAAGCTGCGGCGGACGAGGAGCACTTTCCCTCCACCATCGATCCTCGCATCTACCACGTCCAACTGCTGCTCCGCTACTTCGGCGATCTTGACGGAAGACGTGTCGCTGATGTGGGCTGTGGCAAGGGCCGGTTTGCCCGTGTGCTGCTGGAGTCCCACCCGCAAGCCTCACTGGTTGCCTTCGACCTCGCGGAGGCGATGCTCCGCTGCGTACCGCCCGGCGTATCTGCCTGCATGGGGTCAATGACTGCCCTGCCCTTCGCGTCCGGCAGCTTCGACGCGGCTTACGCGACCGAATCTCTCGAACACGCGGTTGACATCGAAGCGGCTGTGTCCGAGATGTGCCGTATCGTGAAACCCGGCGGACGCATCGTGATCATCGACAAGAACGCGGAGCACTGGGGCAAGCTGCAAACGCCAGCGTGGGAAAAATGGTTTCGGCGGGAAGAACTGGAGAAGCTGCTGAGGCGGGACTGCAGTGAGGTGTCCAGCGAATACATTTCCTACTGGGAGGATGTTCC